>DAIDJX010000098.1 GCA_027451165.1 Prolixibacteraceae bacterium
ATTCCTGGCCAGCGCCGGAAAAATTACTTCGGGTTCCTCCTCATTGACGGAGCATTCGTTCCTTTCCTATTTCAGCAGGGCTAACCTCGATTACAAAAGCAAATATCTGGCAACCCTGGCCATCAGAAGTGATGCTTCTTCCAGGTTCGGAGCCAACAAAAGGCGTGGCTGGTTCCCTGCCTTATCCGCCGGATGGGTGGCTTCCAAAGAAGATTTCTGGGGGAAAAACAACACCTTCAGCTTCCTGAAACTCCGCACCAGTTACGGTTTGACTGGTAACGCAGGTATCGGAAACTTCAAACACCTCGGATTATTTGGTGTTTCCCCCTATAATGAAGAGCCCGGATTTGTTCCGACCCAGATCCAGAATGAAGATCTCGGATGGGAAAGCACCCGCCAGATCGATTTTGGGATTGATTTCGGATTTTTCGACAACCGGATCTCCGGTGAGGTGGACTACTACCATAAATACACCAAAGACCTGCTGCTGGATGTTCCGATTCCTGCCACCACCGGTTATTCCATTCAAACCCGGAATATCGGATCGGTGGAAAACAAAGGTTTCGAATTTGTCCTGAATACCAGCAACCTGACGGGGAAATTCAAATGGAACACCAACATTAATTTCTCGATCAATAAGAACAAGGTTACCGACCTGGGTGGACAGGATATTATTGATCCTGGTAGTTCACGTTTCATGAATGTGGTGAAACTTGGTCAAACATTGGGTGTATTTTTCGGCGCCGAATATGCAGGTGTTGACCCGGATAACGGGGATGCCCTCTGGTATGTGAACGAACAGGATGCCAATGGCAAAATTGTTGATCCGAAGGCTACCACCAGCGACTTTGCTGAAGCTAATTTTGTAGTGCTGGGACATCCCACGCCGGATTATCTCTACGCCATGACGAACACCCTGAGCTTTAAGGGTATTGAACTGGCATTTACCTTACAGGGAGTTGACGGCAACAGCATCCACCTGGCCGGTGATACCTATATGGCTTCCAATGCGCCCTGGTATGACAACCAGACCACCGATCAGCTCGACAGCTGGAAAAAGCCAGGCGATAAGACTGATATTCCTCAGGCGAGAATTGGATACAGCAACGGTGATCAGGGCCGCAGCAGCCGCTTCCTGTCGACCGGCTCTTACCTTAAACTCCGCTCCCTCACTTTAGGCTATGACCTCCCTTCAGGATTGGTCAGCAAACTGAAAATGAGCAGCATTAAAGTTTACATGCAGGGACAAAACCTGTTGACTTTCACCAAGTATAAAGGATGGGATCCTGAGGTTTCGACCGACTTTGCCGTCGACAATGTAGTGTCGGGCGTTGACTTTTACTCCGCACCACAACCGCGTGCGATCACCTTTGGTATTAATTTAGGTTTATAAAAACGACAAGGAGATGAAAAAGATAGTTACCATCTTAACCTGCGCTGCTGTAATGCTTCTTTCCGGTTCATGCGAAAAATACCTTGACCTGGAACCACAGCAAAGTTTGGACGAAAATGCCGCGCTCAGTTCCGACGCCAATGTAAAAACTGTGATGGTCGGCGCCTACGCTGTCATGCGCAACTCCGCCATATACGGTGGTTGTATCCTCCGGAATGCCGAATTGCTCGGCGCAGCCAATGAAATTGCCTGGCAGGGAACCTACAACGGTCCCCGTGAAATTTACAACCACCAGATTATTGCCGCCAATGGCGATGTAACTGACCAATGGATTGAAAGCTACAGCTGCATCAACATTTGCAACAATGTGCTTTCGGCACTGGAAGTGGTGAAGGAAGACGATCGTGATGCAGTAGAAGGGCAGGCGCTGTTCCTCAGGAGTCTGATGTATTTCGACCTCGTACGCTTCTATGCCAAACCTTATGAGGCTGGTGCAACCAATTCCCAACCTGGAGTACCGCTGGTACTTACTCCTACCCATGGAGTCAGCGATGCCAATAACGTCTCCCGGAACACCGTTGATCAGGTTTATGCCCAGGTAATAAAGGATTTGACCACTGCTGCCTCCAAACTACCGGAAGAAAACGGGGTGTATGCCACCAGTGGAGCTGCCAATGCTCTTCTGGCAAGGGTTTATCTGCAGAAGGGAGACTTTGCATCTGCCAGGAATGCCGCCAATACGGTGATCGGATCAGGCGTTTATGAACTGACAGAAACCTACGAAGAGGCATTCAACAATGAAGAATATTCCAGTGAAGATATCTTCGCCAGCAAATTCACGGCCCAGGATGGCATCAACCAGATGACCGAGTTCTGGTCAACCACGGAATATGGGGGACGCGACGGTGACATTGAAATTCTGGAAGGGCACCTTAATTTATACGATCCCAACGACGAAAGGCTTGCCCTGTTCTGGGAAGGAAACGACGGTATGCGCTCCGGAAAATGGAATACCCAGTATGGGTTGGTCAACCTCATCCGCCTGGCCGAAATGTACCTGATCCGTGCAGAATGCAACCAACGGCTGGGCACTGCCGTTGGCGCCACCCCGCTGAGTGATTACAATACCATTCACCAGCGTGCCGGACTTCCTGCAAAGCAGGCGGTAACCCTGTCAGATATTCTGCTCGAACGTAGTCTTGAACTCGCTCATGAAGGCTTCAAAATCCATGACATCAGGAGGTTGAAACTCAATACAGGTACACTGACCTACAAAGATCCCCGGTTGATCTTCCCCATTCCAGAACGGGAAATATCAGCCAACCCAGCCTTGAAAGGGCAGCAAAATGAAGGCTATTGATTTATAAATAACCCAGGTGAAAAGCCGGTTCCTGCCGGCTTTTTCATTTGGAATCTATACCATCTTTGCTCCAGCTTACCGAATTATCCAGGACTAAGAACAAGATTAACAATTGTTCGCTGGTACGGCGATTATTAATGGTGGGTATCCTCAGCAAGGGCGGAAATTTTCTCCTGAACATTGGTCCTTCACCCGAGGGGGAATAGATGGCTCTGAAAATTTATTGACCCACCTTAATATGTTTCAGCGGAGGCTTCAGCTCCTGGGGCTGACACCAGGAATTTTGCCCGTCGTAAAATCCCGTAAAAAGATGAGTGATTTTGTGGTGTTGAATCAGCAACTGGGGTCGTTCCCTGCGCACACAATGGAGGGTATCACCACTCTGGTTCAAAAGGGTATGGGAATATGCCACAACAGGATCAGCCGGCTGCCAACCGGATATCCCGTCCGCGGAAATCAGATGGGTCCCCCACCTCTCATGCCCGGTTAAGGCCCCCTGGTTATCCTCACAAATCAGGTGATACATACCTTTTGATTTGAACAGGTAAAAATCCTCAAGCCGGGCGGCGGGCCATACATTGCCGTTTCTCAGAACATAAGGTCCGCTGTATTCCGGTGATTCAGCAATTTTAACCACCAGATTCTCATCGCGATACATCAGCCTGATCTTTTTTTCAGGCCCCACACAAATGGCGGGATTGTTAGACTCCCCTGAAATCAACGGCTTATCGCTCCTTTTCCACGGACCGTCAATCGATTTGGAGGTGGCATAACCTACCTGTCTCAGCAGGCGTTTGCTTCCCGGGCGGAGTGTGGTAAAATCGGAACCGATGTAAAAAAGCACATATTCCCCGTTGATCCTGTGGATGGTCGGGTTGTGTGCCATATTTGAATCCCAGAACATACTGTCACGTTCCCCGATGACCACTTCCCGGAAGGTATACGGGCCCATGGGATTGTTGGAAGTAGCCCTGACAATCTCGGAATCGGTGAAATAATCATCTGGAAATACGGACTTTCTGGGCCAACGGGAAGCAAAAAGATGGTATTCTGCTCCCACTTTGATGGGTGATCCACCCCATACCCAATATCCTTCCATCCGGAACCCACTCTTTTCAGTTACCGGTTGTAAGCGGTCCATGATGGATTGACCCTGAACCCAGATACAAAGCCCCAGGAATAACAGAACAATCCCAAACTTAAATATCCCTGCCTGCCTTCCGGAAGAATTCACCACAGATAAAAGGTTTTTGTTCATATCAGCCTCTTAACGACTGTAAATGCTTCGTTGTATTGTTTTTTTACATTTCTTCCAATCCTTTTTACCCTGGCGGCGGTTTCATCCGGATCGGAAACCAGCTCCATCAACCGGTCAGCGATCTGTTTCCCGGAAGTTTGTTCAATTTCAAAGACCCAGTCATCCGCTTCAAGGTCATAATACATCTGCCCTTTGATCGTATCCTCCGGTTGCCTGAGGTAAAAAGCCGGAACGCCGGCTGCAAGGGCGATGATCGGCGAATGGCATTCAAAACTCAGAACTGCCTTCGCTCTTGCATAGATCGAAGCGGCTTCATCGGGCAGCCAGTAGCCCCGTTTTAGGACCATTGGTTTCACATCTTCCGGAAGCGGGTTGATCAGCAAATCATCCATAATATCCACGGCATAGGTCATTTCGGGGCAAACCAGCACCCTGTTACCTGTATTTCTCACCCAGGCAATGATGGCTTCCCTCAGTTTGGCATGGTCAGCCTCCCCATGCTTTTTATTGGTTTCTTCCACCTGTCTGATTTTTTCTTCACTCCAATCGACCTTCCTGATTTTGTGGTATGGAGTATAGCGCAGTCTTGGCACGGCACAGATGAATTTCCCGGGTTCAAGCCCTTTTTCCCTGAGAAAAGGAAGTGCTTTCTGATCATCCCTGAGGTGAAGACGAAAAGTAGCATCAGGGGCAAAGAGCCGGGGCATAGCAGTAATCCCTGCTTTTGCCAGGGTTTCCAGGGATGCTGTTTCCCTGGTAAAAATGAAGGAAGCCCTTTTCAGCAATGAAGCCAGCTCTGTGTTTATTTCCTGAATGGTTGTGCCAAAAATGCCGAAAGGTTTACCGGTTTGATTGACCCAGGCACGGAGATTGTCTGCTCCAACTACCGAAGGACCCGACCCATGGATCATCAGGTCGGCCTGCTGAAAGGCATCCAGCAACCCAGGAGCGGATACACGCTTGTCAGCATCCACATTTCCGTATATGATGCTCACCTTTGGAAAACCTTTATGCAACATCCTGGCAACAGGTTCATTGTTGCTGCTTTTTTTCCAAAGGATAATCCTGGCATCCGGCAGGTACTGTTCCAGGATGTGCAGCAACCCGGGGGTGTGGGCAATGTCTCCGATATTCACATCCTGCCAGCCTGATACTACCAGCAAGGTAGGATGTTTCTTACCCGCTGTTGCGGCATCCAGTGATCCGGGCAACAGCAGGGCCCCCTGGAGGGCTGCTATCATTTTCAACCATTCTCTTCTGCTTTGCTTACTCATGCGATTTTGATTTCATTTTACAGAGAATTTTTTATCTTTCAGGATCACAAGATCCACTGGTTAGGAACGGTTGTAAAACTAATCATTTGACATCAAACACCCTCTGTTTTTTCGTTCACGATTCAGGGAATATTAAAGCAGAATTCCAATAAACTCCGACATTTATTTGTGAGGTAATTTTCAGAAATTATCGCTTTATTTCATTAGTTTTGCCAGCATGGCTCTGTCAATACAGAGCTGATACCGATCAAGTATAAAGCTTTTAAACTATGGAACAACAACCAAAACAAAAAGTATCGCTCCTTGAAAAAATCGGGTACAGCCTCGGAGACCTGGCTGCCAACCTGGTATTTCAAACCCTCATCACCTACCTCGCATTTTTTTACACCGATATTTACGGACTGAACAACAACGATGCCTCCCTGATCATGCTGATTGTTGGCCTGACAGCAGCATTCCTTTTTAACCCGGTCATCGGGGTAATTGCCGACCGGACCAGATCCAGGTGGGGAAAATTCAGACCCTGGATTCTTTTCACGGCCATTCCGCTGGGTGTTGTGGCGCTGCTGGCCTTTACCACGCCTGACTTTTCCTATAAAGGGAAAGTAATCTATGCCGCTGTAACCTATACACTGCTGTTGCTCCTGTATGCTTCCAATAATCTGCCTTATGCCGCGCTGAGCGGGGTGCTGACCGGCGACATGGCTGAACGCAACAGCATTTCCTCTATTCGCTTTGTTGCTGTGATGTTTGCCCAGTTTTTTGTCCAGGTATTTATGCTGCCCATCATTGAGTATGCCGGAGGTGGTGATAAAGCAGCCGGGATCGAAGCCGTCATGACTGGTCTGGCTATTGTCGGAACCATAATGCTGATCATAACTTTCCTTTCAACACGGGAACGCATCATCCCAACACCTGAACAGAAATCGACTTTGAAACAGGACCTGTCTGACCTGGTGAAGAACAAACCGTGGATTATCATGCTGTTTTCCACTATCCTGATTTTCACTACGCTGGCCATGAAAGGCGGATCGTATGTTTATTATTTCAACAATTTTGTGGACAAGGAGGCGCTGACCCACTTTATCAGTCCTGTATCCGGAGCTTTGCTCTCAGCAGGAATTGACTTTTTTGGTTCTGATCCTGTTTCGGCCGGCTTCGGACTTTTCAATGCCGGAGGTATTATTTTCATGATTGTAGGCATATCCATGTCCAAAAAGCTGGCCGACAAATTCGGGAAACGTGATGTCTTTTCTTTTTTCCTTTTTCTGTCTACCCTCTTTATCCTGGTATTTTTCACCTTCAGCCCTAAGAATGTCCTTTTTATGTTCTTATCCCAGATTTTCCACGGGTTCTTTTACGGAATTACGATACCTCTGCTCTGGGCAATGATCGCCGATGTCGCCGACTTTTCTGAATGGAAAAACAACCGCCGGGCAACGGCCATCATCTTTTCAGCCATGATGGTCGGGCTTAAAACAGGACTGGCTGTTGGCGGGGCACTGGTTACCTGGATTTTAGGACAATACGGCTACATCAGTGTTGACCACCTTTCTGCCGGACAGGAAATTATCCAGCCGGCGACAGTCGCACAGGGGTCCCGGATGTTGGTGAGTGTTTTTGCTTCGATTCCATTTCTGCTGACCTGCACCCTGCTCTTCTTCTATGAAATCAATAAAAAGAAGGAAGTGCAGATCGAAAGTGAACTTAGTCAGCGCAGACAAAATACGGTTCAGTAAATTTGCATCTTATGAAACCAAAGTACCTTACACCCGGAATTTTCACAGCCGATCCTTCGGCCCATGTGTTCAACGGAAGAATTTACATTTATCCTTCCCACGATATCGAGTCAGGAATCCCGGAAAATGACCTGGGAGATCATTTCGACATGCGGGATTACCATGTTTTTTCTATGGATGACATCGACGGAGCAGTCACCGACCATGGTGTCGTACTTGACCTGAAAAATATTCCATGGGCTGGCCGTCAGTTGTGGGCGCCCGATGTTGCCTGCAAAAACGGAAAGTACTACCTCTATTTCCCGCTGAAAGATCAGAACGACATTTTTCGCATTGGGGTGGCTGTTGGTGATCAGCCGGAAGGTCCCTTTGTACCACAACCAGATCCCATCCGGGGAAGTCACAGCATCGACCCGGCTGTTCTTTCTGATGACGATGGCGAGTATTATGTTTATTTTGGCGGTCTCTGGGGCGGGCAGCTACAGCGATACCGGAACAACAAAGCCATTGAATGCGGCCAGGAACCGGCCGACAGCGAACCAGCCCTCTCTGCCAAAGTGGCCCGGGTCAGCAGTGATATGCTCCAGTTTGCCGAAGAACCTCAGGAAGCGGTGATCCTGGATAAAAACGGGGAACCCCTGAAAGCCGGGGATCATGACCGTCGCTATTTCGAAGGTCCCTGGATGCATAAGTACCAGGGAAAATACTACCTCTCCTGGTCTACAGGGAATACGCACCGGCTCTGCTATGCCACCGGAGACAACCCATATGGTCCTTTTACCTACCGTGGATTGATTCTTAGCCCTGTAGTCGGTTGGACCACCCACCATTCCATTTGTGAATTCCGTGGAAAATGGTACCTGTTCTACCATGACAGTGTCCCTTCCGGAGGTAAAACATGGCTGCGCAGCATCAAGGTGCGTGAACTCCATTACGATTCAGAAGGCGCCATCCTGCCTATGGACGGAATGGAATGATGGAAGATGTCGAAAAGACTTTGGATATTAAGCGCTTTCTTTTTATTCCGGACAGGATTGTCAGGGCAAACAGTGGAAACGCTGTCCGGAAAGATTGAGGGAACGCGGAACGGAACCGTTTATCAGTTCCTCGGAATACCTTTTGCCAAGCCACCAATTGGCTCTTTAAGATGGAAAGCGCCGGTCGGTCCGGATCCCTGGACTACTATTCTTTCTGCCAGCCAATATGCGCCGGTATGCCCCCAGAAAAGATTCGAACAAGGCGATACCACTTATGTTCTGGAAGGCAATGAAGACTGTCTATATCTTAATATCTGGACGCCTAAGACTGGCCCGGGGAACAGAGCGGTTATGGTGTTTATTCACGGAGGCGGGAATCAGCAGGGCGGCGCTTCACAGCTATCGGGCGGAACTTACCTCTATTCCGGGAAAAATCTTGCGGAACGTGGAGATGTGGTGGTCGTAACCATTCAATACAGACTTGGTCCATTGGGTTTTCTCGTCCACCCGGGACTTGAAGCGGAAAATTCCGGAAAAATCTCAGGGAATTATGCTGTTCTTGACCAAATACTTGCACTGACCTGGATAAAAAACAACATTTCCGGATTTGGGGGAGATCCTTCAAAGGTGATGATCTTCGGGGAAAGTGCCGGCGGTGTCAATGTGGGAAATCTGATCGTCTCCCCATTGGCCGCCGGTTTATTCCACAGGGCCTGTGTCCAGAGTGCCGCCCCGGTGATCAGCAGTTACCCCGATGCCCGAAATAAAGGGATTGATTTTGTAAACCGTTTTGTCCCCGCGGGAACTGATGTTCAGAAAATTGCCACCTTGCGTTCCCTGGTGGCAGACTCCCTGCTCCGGTACATGACCAGTCCACTTTCGGGCGGAGTCACCCAGATGAACTGGCAGCCTGTATTAGACCAGGTGGTATTTACGGATTTCCCGGCCAGGAAAATTCAAAGCGGAAACTACAACAAGGTTCCGCTGATGGTTGGTTCGAACGCTGAAGAAATGAGCCTTTCTGCACCTCAGGTCGTCTCCCCAGCCATGGTCAACGCACTGATTAACAACACAGTTCCAGCTGCCCTTCAGTCCACGGCCCACCAGCTATACCCTTCCGGTTCCACAGCAGCAGAAGCCAGAACCTCCTACGTTGCCATACTCACGGATGCCCAGTTTACATCTCCGGTCCGCAGAACTGCTCAGTGCGTCAGCCAGAATCAGATGGAACCGGTCTGGCGTTACTTTTTTACGCACAAACATACCATACCCCAGTTGGCTTCTTACGGATCCTACCATGGGATGGAACTCTTCTATGAATTCAATAACTGGGAAAATGCCACCCTGGGACAACCTTTTTTCTTTAAACCGGCAGATGATTCCGTTCAACAGGTTATGCTGAAATATTGGGTGAATTTCGCGAAAACAGGAAATCCCAATGGTTCCGGATTACCGGTATGGCCACAATACAGCAGCGCCAAAGACTGCTTTATGAACATCAAAGCCACGCCCGATGGCAGTTATTGCGGTTTAAGGACAGCCCGGTCGGATTTGTGGGATGCAGCTGCCGGATTCACCAATTGCACCACATCAGTCGAAACAGAAGATGTGGAGAAAAACGGAAAATGGGCTGTCTTCCCCAATCCTTCCTCAGGAATTTTTTACCTGAAACTGCCGGCTGTACTAAACAGATATCAGGTCACCGTTTACAACTCCTCCGGACAAACCTGTCTCCAGGTTGAAAACGTGAAACAAATAGACTTGACCAGCCAGAAGGATGGTCTTTACCTGGTGGATGTGACAGGGGAAGATATCATATTCCGCGGAAAGGTGGTCAAAATGGGGACAAAGCCATAAAAATGCGGAACAACCTTATTACAGGTGCGTTTTCAAATCAGCAACTGTCCTGACCGGGTAAATGTTGGGGAATCCCTGACTTGTTGCAACTCCTGAAAGTGATCCTGAAACAAGAATTTTGCGGGTGGAAAAAGTGCCGCCGAGCTTTGAAAGATATTCATCCGGCTCAGGAACAGCCAGTTGAGATAGTGCCCCGGTAACCAAAAAGTCAGGTTGCCACTTTTCGCAAGCTTCCGCAAGGGAATGGAATGGGGTGCTCTGCCCCAGATAGAGAATATCATGACCAGCTGACCGGATCAGATAGGCATAAAATAACAGCCCCAATTCATGCAACTCATTCTCCGGAAGGAACAACATAAATCGCTTTCTGTCAGGACGATTGGCCGGAGGTATGGAATCAATCGATGAAATTAGTCGGTTCCTCAGTAAGTTGGTAACAAAGTGTTCAGTTCCGGCAGTAACAGAACCCGTTTGCCACAGAAAACCTACCCGTTTCAAAAATGGAAAAACAATACCTGTAATAGTCTCTTCAAAGCCAATACTGATGACAGATCTCAAAAGTACTTCATTGACCGCAGATTCGTTGAATGACAGCATGGCGACCACCAGAGAGTTGATTTGCACATCATAGGCAGACGTGTCTTTCTCCTGCAAAACAGCCATCTTCTCCAATTCACTGTTTGACAGTCCTGCAATTCTGGAAATCTTGGTACCCGCATGGTAAAGGGTGGAAATATTGATCAGCCGCCGGAGGTCATCATCATCGTACCATCTCCTGTTTGTATCAGTCCGTTGGGGTTTCAGGATGTCATAGCGCCGCTCCCACACCCGGATGGTGTGTGCCAGAATTCCCGAAAGCTTTTCAAGTTCAACTAAAGTATATCGTCCCATAGCTGTTAAAATCGAAATTTAAATATAGTAACAATCTGCCTGCATTTGTGTTTAATCTATACAGAATATACTGTTTACCGAACAGAAAAAAACATCATTTTTTACTTTTACGGCTGCT
>DAIDJX010000099.1 GCA_027451165.1 Prolixibacteraceae bacterium
CCAGAACCCCGAAGGGTGTTCTCCTTCGGATGTATGAATCTGTCAACCCACTCCGGGGTTGCAGTTATGTTTGCATTTTTTACCTCCGGTTGAAACCGGAGGTTATTTACAGAAAACTCCTTACAGAGTTTACCAGCAAACCATATTCAGACCAATTCAAGGTATTCCACTTCCGTCCATTTTTCCGTCTGCCCCGAAAGTTCCAGCGCCTCCAGAATGGAAATCCCGTTCAGGATGCTCTGGTGGCTGCGGGGTTCTTTGCCGGTCCGGAACATCTCTACCATATCCGCATAGTTTTTGGGCGGATCTGCTTCTTCCAGCCGCGGTTTAAGTTCCAGCCATTTGTTTCCACTCTCGACATACGTTTCCCAGCCATAAGCCTTCGATTTGAACACCAGGGTGGCAAACAATCCGGAATTGAAACGGAGTGCGGCTGTTCCAAGTTTCCCGTTGCGGGTGACCTTCACTTCCCTGATTTCGTCGCCAAACATATAAATCAGCGGCTCTACCACGTGCACACCATAAAAGAAAATGCCTCCATATTCGGAATCAAAATCACCGGTACCGGTACGCAAAACCTGAGTCACCGGTTCCATGGATTTCAGTTGCTCCCTGCAGTCGAAAGTGCCTGCAGTTTGGGCGATGGAACTGTAGGAAGTGACCGGTGTACCCAGTTTTTTTGCCAGCTGCAGAAATTCCTTTCCTTCTGCCGCCCGGTAGCAAAAAGGTTTATCGATGAAAACAGGGATTTTTTCTTTCACAAAAGGAATCGCCGGTTCCAGGTGGAACTTCGGGTGACGGTGATCAACGATCAGCGCATCGATCCTGCCCAGCATCTCCTCCGGATGTTTCACCAGGTTCGGGATGGCACCCTTTTCCATGGCCGACCGGGCAAACGCATCGGTTTCCCCCCAGACATATTTCAGTTCCACGCCGGGAAACTTTTTGTCAACGTTGAACAATTTCCCAAAACCCGTGGTGTGTGAGTTTTCGGCCCCGATAATGCCGATACGGATTGGTTTTTCACCAATTTCAACGGAATTCGCCAACAAACCGGGCGCCACAGCTGAAACAGCCATCCCTGTGCCTACTGTTCTGATGAAGTCTCTCCTCGTTCCCATGGTATTACAGTTTCATTTCCCATCCTTTTTCATATTCACGCGACCAAAGCTTCTGCGCAGCTTTATCCTGAAGAATATGACCGTTCTCCGGGTTGATTTCCAGTGAATGGCCCACCCGTTGAGCAATATTACCGAGTTGTACCAGCAAGGTACTTTTGTGTCCGGAATCAATGTCTGATCTGAGGGGCTCATTCCTGAGGATATTGCCGAAAAGATTGCGGATGTGCAGGGCATCCAGACCACCGGCCGGATTGGCAAGATCTCTCGGATCGACGGATCGGCTGTCCTTCGCTTCTTTGACCAGCTTGTTTTGAAGGTCATATACCCGGTATTCATTTCCGGAAGGAATGACCAAAGATCCATTTTCCCCATAAAATTCCACGCCCACCGAACTGCCTTCAATGTGCCGTCCGTTGCAGCTGCGGCCTTCCCAGGTCATCGACACGTTTTCTTTAAAGTCAAGATTGATAACCTGCGTATCCGGGGTTTCCCAGTCGTCTGTAAAATGAAACCGGCCACCATTGGAACTGACTTTAACCGGGTAATCAACACCCAGTCCCCAGCGCATCAGGTCGACCATGTGGGTGCCGTTGTTGAGCGCTTCGCCCGTTCCCCAGTGCCAGAACCAGTGCCAGTTGTAATGGACGATATTGTCTTTGTAGGCTTTCCGGGGTGCCGGTCCCTGCCACAGATCCCAATCAAAGCCTGCAGGAACAGTCACTTCCTTTCCAATGCCAATGGAAGCCCGGTTGTTGGTGTACCATCCTTTGGCAAAATAAGGCCGGCCGATGATCCCTGATTTCAGCGCTTCAATACCCGCTGCCACATTGGGCCACGAACGGCGCTGGTTACCCATCTGTACCGATTTCCTGTAGCGGACAGCTGCTTCCGTCAGGATTTCACCTTCCCGTGGATTATGGCTGCAGGGTTTCTCCAGGTAGACATGTTTACCCGCCTGCATGGCCAGCAGGGCTGCCGGGTCATGCCAATGGTCGGGAGTGGCAATGACCATGATGTCAACATCCTTGCTCTCCAGCGATTTTCGAAAATCTGAAAATACCTGCGGGGCCTTATCCTGAATTTTCTGAACGGCAGCGACACATTTATCAGTCACCCGCGAATCGACATCGCAGATGTGGATCACCTCACATTCCTCCTGCCGCGAAAAATTCTGGGCCAGGGCTAAGCCACGGGAATTGACCCCCATGACCGAAACGCGCAGTTTATTGTTGGCACCAATGATGTTGTAGTAGCTTTTCGCGCTGAATCCGGGCAGGATTCCGCCCACCATCAGCAGTGCTGTTCCGGAAGCCGCATTCCGGATAAAATCGCGGCGGGAAGGATGGTTTTTCATACAGGTCAGATTTTGCATCTAAAACTAAATGAAAATTGGCTATGAAAAACACAGAATCTGGAAAAATTTTGCAGCTTGCCGCCGGATTTAACCGGCGGGAAAATATTTATCCGAAAATCCGGGTCAATCAACATGCACAATTTGAATGATAAAACTTGACATAATGTTTGAAAATAGTTTCATATCTATATATTTGTATTTACAAACCTTGAAGTATTTTATCATGAAATCAATCTTCTGTTTTCTCCTGGCAATGGCCCTGACCAGCGGCCTTTTCGCCCAGACCATCATCATCGACAACGTTACCGGCGGCTCTGCAACCTATTCAGAGACAGGAGCCTGGAACAATTCCTCGGCAGCCGGTTATTACGGAACCCGATCCAGGGTGCCCGGCAGCTCCACCGATCCTGCCAGGGCGGCTACCTTCACCCCTAACATCGTCACCCCGGGGATTTACAAGGTGTATGAAAACCATGCCGCCGCCTCCAACCGGGAGGACGATGCCCTTTTCACCATAGTGGACCGCAACGGCAGCCACCAGGTTTTTGTCAACCAGAAGAACAGCGGTGCCAACTTTGCCGTGTACCTCGGCCAGTATGAGTTCAATGCCGGAACTTCCGGATATGTCCGGCTCAACGAACGTGCCGACAACGGTACCCAGCTCTGGGTGAATGCCGATGCCATCAAATTCGTGTACCAGGGGCCCTTTGCCGGCGGAACTGCTGAATTCTCCGCCTCTCCCCTCTCCCAGCTGGTCAATTCCAACGTCACCTTCACCGACCAGTCCACGCTGCCCGACATTACTTCCTGGCTCTGGGATTTCGGCGACGGCACCACTTCCTCCCTACAGCATCCTGTCCATGCCTATGCGGCAGCCGGGCAATACACTGTCACCCTGACCGTCACCAATGCAAGCGAAAGCAAAACAATCAAGAAACAGAATTACCTCACCATCACCAACCCGGTGGTGAATACCGGTAATCTCCTGACCAACCCGGGTGCCGAAACGGGTGCAACAGCACCCTGGTACACTTACTCCAACGGTCCGGCGCTCCAGGTCAGCACAGCCCAGAGCAAAAGCGGTTCCTATGCTTTCCTTAGCGCCAACCGCACCCAGTACTACCACGGCCCGGCTTGCAACATCAAAGCGCTGGTCACCGGCGGACAACTGGTGAACGGTAAAAGGTACACCTTTTCTGTATGGGTCCGGCACGGGGAAGCCTCAGCGCGCGACCTTCACCTGACCATCAAAAAGGTGGACGGTAGCGGCACCAAATACATTACACTGGAAAACGAATCCGTACCCCCCAATACCTGGGTGAAAATCGTGAAACATTATACGCTCGCCATCACCGGTACCCTGACCGGCCTGGAGTTGTACGTCATCTCATCCAGCGGCTACACTTTCCCCTTCTATTCCGATGACTTCAGCATTTCAGCGCCGGAGAGTTATGACCCGCCGGTGTCAAGCCAGCCTTCTGATTTCATCAGGGCAAGTGGAAAGTCATTGGTGACCGGAAGTGCGAACACATCCGCCAGGCTCAGGGGGATCAATATTTTTATGCCGGTGGATGCCACCGACACCCCGGAAACCACCTGGGATGTCAAATCGGTTTCGCCGGAAGATTTTGCGAACATCAAATCCATCGGGTTTAACGCCATCCGGATGGAAATGTATTACAAGACCTTTGAAGACGATGCCAATCCCGGAGTTTTCAAAGAGGACGGATGGGTCTGGCTCGACCGGGTCATCCAGCTGGCCAAAGAGGCAGGACTAAAAGTATTCATGGATATGCATGCCCCACAGGGTGGCTACCAGAGCGACAAGGCACAGGGATTTTCCGCCTTCTGGGGCACTTCGGCCACCGATGGCAACACGGCCAGTCAAAACCGGTTGATCGCCCTTTGGAAAGCGATTGCGGAGCGGTACAAACATGAACCGGCCATATGCGGGTTCGACCTGATCAATGAGCCCAGACCTTACACCAGCGAAGAGTGGTATTCGTATGCAGAGCAGATCATTGCCGCCATCCGCACGGTAAACACCAACCACCTCATCAATGTGGAGGTGCCCTTTATCTCCAATTACACCACACGGGTGGTCAACGATGCCAACGTCATGTACGATGCCCATATGTACACCCCCTGGGAGTACTGCATCCAGTATTCGGCAGCCTACAACAAGGCAGGCTCGGCATGGGGAACCTATGACCCGGTCAATCCTGTCTGGATCAAATACATCGGGGGCACCTTAAGTGTCGTACCGCAGGGTACCACCGGGGCAGAACCGTTTAGCAAGAGTTACCTTCAGAACTGCCTGACGGAAGATATCCTGCAGTTTGGCAGCACGGCCAATGTGCCGGTGAATGTCGGCGAGTGGGGTCTTTGCCACGAAATGTTCGGGCAGAATGTCGGTGCATTAACCCATATGACCGATTTTTCAGGGGTACTGGATGGTGACAATCCGAAAAACATGCCGGTCAGCTGGTTCTATTTCTCTTACCACGGAAGCCCGTTCAGCATTTACACCAACTGGAACGGCTTCCAGGTCAATGCCACCGATGTCAACACCAGCCTGAAGAATTTCTTTATCAGCTACTTCCAGTCCCAACCGGCCCCTCCATCCGGAAGCGCCACTCCGTCAGTCACCCCGGTAACCCTGAAAAGTTCAAGGCTGGAAATACCGTTCGACGTTCGTGTTGAAGGCAAAACGGTAAACCTTCATTCCGAAGCGGCTATCCGCTCCTGCAGCGTGTATGACCTTTCCGGCCGGCTGATCCTGGTGCAACCGTCATCAACAGTTGCCGGTGCCATGCGCTTCTCACTGCCCCGGCGGGGTATGTATGTGCTGCATATTTCCACGGAAGCCGGCTACCAGGTACGGAAAGTGGCCGTTAAATAAACTGCTCCGGTATCTGAAAATCAGCAACAGACCGGGTTTTGTCCCTTTTTGTTGCTGATTTGATTGAAAAAGCAGGTTGTCAATCTGATTCTATTGGTTATTTTTGGCTTCGCAAAACCAAACTCGAAACTTATGGAAAGAAAGACCATCGGGATTTATGAAAAACCCACCCTCGCAGAAAGTCTGCCACTTAGTTTTCAGCATTTAACCGCTATGTTCGGGGCTACGATTCTGGTCCCGATCCTGCTGGGTGTTGACCCTGCGATAGCGCTATTCATGAACGGGATAGGCACCCTTGTTTATTCCTGGATAACCAAAGGCGGGATACCGGCCTACCTGGGTTCCAGTTTTGCATTTATTGCACCTTCCCTGCTGATCATCAGCACTTACGGAGGATTCACACATGCCCAGTCAGGCTTTATTTTCTTTGGACTTTTCTTCATCGCAATTTCTTTTGTTGTAAAAAAATGGGGAATCCGCTGGATCGATGTAGTAATGCCTCCGGCAGTCATGGGTGCTGTAGTGGCAATTATCGGTCTGGAACTGGCGCCTGTAGCCGCGCGCCAGGCTGGTCTGGCCGCCTTTCCAGCCCAGGTTGGCCAGGTGGTACCGAGCTTTACGCCCGACGTAAAAACCCTCCTTGTTTCCATGTTCACATTGTTTGTTGGTGTATTCGGAACAGTACTTTTCCGGGGATTCCTGAAGGTAATTCCGATCCTTATAGCAGTAGTGGCCGGTTATCTGCTTGCACTCGCCATGGGGATGGTAAATACTGCCGCAATTGCCGAAGCTTCATGGTTTGCACTTCCCACCTTCAAGGCCCCTGTTTATGATCTCAATGCCATTATTATCATCGCCCCGGCGTGCATTGTTGTATTGGCTGAACACATCAGTCACCTGATCGTTACCGGAAAAATCACCGGAAGCGACCTGATGGCCAAACCCGGTCTGCACCGCTCCCTCCTCGGCGACGGGATCAGCAACATTCTTTCCGGGTTTGCCGGTTCACCGCCCAACACTACCTATGGTGAAAACATCGGCGTAATGGCCATCACAAGGGTATACTCCGTCTGGGTAATCCGTGGCGCTGCAATACTTGCCATTGCTTTCTCAGTAATAGGAAAGGTTTCAGCAGCAATTTCCACCATTCCGACCGCCGTGATGGGAGGTATTACTATGCTGCTTTACGGGGTGATCGCCGTCCAGGGTTTCCGGATGTTTGTGGAACAGCAGGTTGATTTCAGCAAGAACCGGAATATGGTGCTGGGCGCCGTTACCTTTGTGGCGGGTGTCAGCGGAGCTTCTGTTACCATCGGGTCAGTGCAGCTTCAGGGAATGGCTCTGGCCGCCATCACCGGTGTTGTACTTTCACTGGTTTTCTGGGGATTGGACAAATCCAAGCTGCTGAACCAGGACAGCTAACAGATTTAAGCATTCCCATATTGATTCAATCATCCCCCAGGGCCTTCATCCGGAAGCGGCTGTTGTTGCTGGCCACATGCTCTTTTGTAAAAATGGCTTCCATTTGCCTGATCAGGTCGGGGTACTTAGCGGCTACATCGTTCATTTCCAGGATATCTGTCTCAATATCAAATAGTCTGGTCTTCAATTCTCCTTTCTGAATATTTAACCTGACGGCTTTCCACCGGCCCATGCGTATGGCCTGCTGACCACCTGATTCCGGAAATTCCCAATAAAGGTAATCATGCATTATCTGCTTTTCCCCCAACAACTCCGGAAGGAAACTAATGCCATCAACGTCAGCAGGTTTCGCTGCGCCGGATATTTCACAGAAGGTCGGGAGTACATCCCAGAAAGCAGAAATAAGGTCTGAAGTCCTTCCTGATTTGATTTTTCCCGGCCAGGCAGCAATCATGGGAACCCTCATTCCCCCTTCATAAACGTTTCCCTTGCCAAAACCCTGTTCGCTTCGGAAAGGTCCGGCGCTGCCGAACCAGGGGGAGTCGGTGCCACCATTATAGGTGGGTCCGTTATCGGAGGTGAAAACGATCAGGGTGTTTTCATAGATCCCAAGTTCCTTAAGTTGTTCAATCAGCAATCCTACCTGTTCATCCAGGAAAGAGATCATGGCTGCATACCCGGCGTGTGGGTAACGGTGCGGGAAATAACCCTTATCACCCAGGTAAGGTTTTTCATCGCCAAACTTTTTAACATAGTAATCAACCCATCTTTGGGGCGCCTGGATAGCAGCATGGGGGATAGTGGTTGTCCAAAAAAGGGCAAAGGGTTGGTTCCGGTTTTCCTTCACAAAATGGGTTATCTGATCGAACATCGCATCGTGCGCATAATTCTTCAGGGTGAAATTCCGGTAGTTTTCAGGATTCAGTGGATCAGCGCCAGGGGCAAGCCTGGTGTTGGGGGCAATGGTGTCATTGTACAACGGGAACTTTTTGTCGTTCTTCCAAAGGTGCACCGGATAATGGGTATGGGCCTGACGTTGACAGTTATATCCGAAGAAGAAATCAATGCCCTGTTGGTTTGGGGCTCCTTCGGAATGCGGAGCGCCCAGTCCCCACTTCCCTACCAGGGCTGTCTTATAACCAGCCGATTGAAGCAATTTACCCAACGTAACTGTTCCGGCCAGCAGCGGACGTTGCCCCTCCAGGGAAGAATCAGCAATCATGGCTTTATAGTCCCATACCGGCCCCCGATCGCCCCATTCGTCATTCCCCCTGATCTGCATATGCCCGGAATGAAGCCCCGTCATCAGTGCACAACGGGAAGGGGCACAGACCGGAGAACCGGAATAATGCTGTGTAAACCGGATCCCGTTGGCGGCAAGTCGGTCAATATTCGGAGTTTCAATCTTTTTCTGTCCATAGCAACCCAGTTCCCCGTAGCCGAGATCATCTGCCAGGATATATATGATATTGGGTTTTGATGCTGCCGGTTTACCCTGATTTTTCAAGTTACCTTTTTCGGTGGCCGAGACACAAGCAACAGTTAAAGCCAGCGTTGGTAAAGCAAGTTTAATAACTGCCATTTTCGTAATTTCTTTGATTATAATTTCATTTTCCTTTATACTCCGGGTTCTGCTCCACCGGAACAGGTGCCCCTGTTTCTTTCCTCCACCGTTCCAGCAGACCAAGCAGCTCTTTTGTCTTCACCGGAAAGGCTTTGGAAAGATTGTTTTTCTCCCCGATATCATATTTCAGATCATACAATTCCAGGTCATTGTTCTCGAAATATTGAATCAGCTTCCAGTCGCCCAACCGGATGGCTGAACCCGGCCGCGTGCGGAACACAGTATCCTGGCACTCTTTGTTCCCTCCTTCCAGATACACCGGAAAATGCCAGTAAAGCGGACGCTCTGTCAACTTCCCTTTACCGGTAAGCAAGGGCATTATACTTAGTCCGTCGAACTCCTTAACTTCGCCAGGTTCTATTCCGGCAACCTGAAGAAGGGTCGGGAAAAAATCGATCTGGGTTATAGGTTCATCATTTCGGGTTTCAGGTAAGATTTTGCCTTTCCAGACTGCAATCATCGGTTCCCGGATGCCGCCTTCATATGGAGAACCTTTCCCGGCCCGCAGGGGACTTTGTGAGGTAATGCCATAAACCCCGCCATTATCGGATGTAAATAAAATAAAGGTATTCTCTGACTTTCCGCTTTTCTCCAGGAGATCTATCAGTCTTCCAATCTGGGTATCAAGATTTTCGATCATGGTGGCATAAGCCGGATTATGCTGATCGTTCCATCCCGGTTTCCCGGTGTATTTATTTAAAATGTTTTTCACTGCCTGAATGGGGGTATGAACCGCATAAGGGGCATAATACAGGAAAAACGGCTTTTCATTGTCTGTTGAACGAATAAAATCGAGTGTTTTATCGGTGATCAGGTCAGTCAGGTTATACCCGGGTGACGGAGCGGTCAGGGAAGGGACATTGGTATAAGGTGGATAATAACTTCCGGGGTTTCCGGCGTGAGATCCGCCGATGTTCACATCGAATCCCCTTTTCAATGGATCATCTGATAAATGCCATTTCCCGGCAAGGCAGGTCACATACCCGTTTTGATGCAAAATTTCCGGTAGAATGGAAATCTGATCTGTTAATGTAGTGGTATTCCGGACAGGGATCAGTTTACGGTCAACGCTTTTCCCGCGGTCAGAATTATCAACCGTGTAGATTCCGTGCCTGGGTGTCCAGTTTCCGGTCATTAGGCAGGCACGGCTCGGAGCACAATTGGCGGCGCCGGCATAGGCACTGGTAAATACCATGCCCATTTTCGCCAGTTTGTCAATATTGGGGGTTTCATAATACGCTGAACCCATGAAACCAACATCACGCCATCCCATGTCGTCAACATTGATCAGGAGGATGTTGGGTCTCGATTTTTCAGCTGGCGTACCACCATAAAGATTGGAAGTCAATCCAAGACAGGCGACAGCCACGATCCCGCAGTTTTTCATCCCCGGGGAACAAGCATTCGTTTTCAGTCGGTTCAGCATAAAGTTATAATTTCCTGGAAAATACGAATTCCGGATTTAAAATGGAACCACTTCTAAATGTCAGCCTGACCCCTAAATTCCCGCCAGGGGATTCAGGGGTCAGGTCAACCTATCCCAGCTCTCCTTAATTCCAGCCTGGGTTCTGCTTAAGTTTGGGATTCAGCACAATCTCATTGGTGGGAACCTGGTAAAGGTAGTATTTGTCCAACCATCCTTTTCCGCTGGCCACCGGGTTGTTGTACAGGAAGATGTATCCCTCGGTCAACGTGTTGTCCGACAGTCCGGTGTTCAGGTTCAGGAAGGGATTACTGAAAACGGTACGGGTGGTCCATTGTCCGTATTGTTGCTTGTTGATGTACCAGGGCGCTTTTTTCCAGCGGCGGACATCATCAAATCCAAAACCCTCTCCCAGCAATTCAATCATACGCTCACGGCGGATTTCCCACAAAACCGGATCTACTTCAGGATCCCGTTTCGGGTCAAATCCGGCAGTGATATCCGCTACGATCATATTGTCGACACCAGCCCGTTTGCGGAGTTTGTTGATGGTTTGATCAGCCACTGCCTGAGAAAAGGCATTCTGCTCGAAAGTACATTCCGCATAATTCAGCAATACTTCCTCAATTTTAAATATCGGTTTATCAGAGGTATTCAGCGACGACATATTGCTGTTTGTTTCCCACTGGGTCCAGTGTTTCCAGAGATAGTATCCTGAACGGCAGGCAACGAATGCAGTCGTTGAACTGATCTTACTGCCGGCAGAGAAGTTCGGAGACTGGGGAACCACCGTGGCGCTCCAGTTCTGACAGGGCAGGCGTTTCATCCCAACTCCCGGGTTGGAGCAACTGGTGTTCAGCCCCATGATGGTCAGGTATT
>DAIDJX010000100.1 GCA_027451165.1 Prolixibacteraceae bacterium
TGGTAAACTGATTTTTGGGAATAACACTCATCAAGCCCATCAGGAATTTCAGCACAGGATCCCTGAAAAAGTTATAGGCTGCCATGAAATTGATCCGGTGCGGGAAAAGCGCAATGGCCACGATCAGAAAATCGAGCCAGCTGCCGTGCCCGGCCAGCACAAAGAAAGGGGGTTTTAATCCTTTTATACCCGGGCGGTCTGTTCTGAGCCCCAAAAACCACCGGAAGTATAACCCAGCCAGAAATCCAACACCATAATACAGGATGGCATTGGGTCTGGATACTTTAAGCGTTTTCTTTTCCGGCATTCAGGATAAGATAAGGTTCAGTCAAATGGTGTTATCCAGTGAAAACGGATACCTGCAGGGTGTACTACAGACATTTTCCCTGAAATTTCCGTAAATCTAACACATTTTATTTCTGTTTCTCAATGTTTTTCTTCCTGAAATTGTGTGAATCCTTCCGGGGTGATTCCTGGTGGTAAAGATCATAGACTCCCCACATCGAGAGCACTTTTACTTCAACGCATTTTTTGCCTTCTATTCTGATTTTACTAACTTGCAGCGCTTCCGGGGAACCTTTGCTGCAGTTTTTTAATTGCTTGTGGTATAGGGATGCAATGGAGTCTTTGTGTTTGAATATCAGTCTGTTTATGAGTGACAGAAGTCGTCAGGTGGAAAGCCAGTGGGTCAGGGAATTGAAAGGCGGGGATGTGCGGGCTTTTGAGGAACTTTTCCGTGTTTATGGGAAACGCCTGTACCACTTTTCACTGGGATTGCTGAAATCAAAGCCCGATGCAGAAGAGATCGTTCAGGAGGTTTTTTTCAAGGTGTGGCAGTTGCGTACAAACCTGGATCCCGATCTTTCCTTTAATGCCTACCTCTTTAAAATCGCTTACCGTCAGATTACGGAGCGGTTCCGGAAAATCAGTCTCGAACGCCGTTACCTTGCTGAGATTTCTGCGGAAATAATCTCCTTTTCCGATGAAATCAACGAGCGTACCAATTACCATTCTCTCCTCCAGCTTTTAGAGCAGTCGATCGAAAAGCTGCCCCCCCGGCAAAAGGAGATTTTCCTGCTCCGCCGGGCTGAAGGATTATCTGTAGCCCAGATTGCCGGTAAGTTGGAAATCGCCCCTAAAACCGTGGAACACCACCTCACAGAAGCCCTGAAAAGTATCAAAGCCTGCCTTAGCGGTGACAACATAGCCGGACTGCTTTTTTTCTGTCTTTTCGTTCATCAACCGGGTCAGGATGCAAACAACGGCGCTACCCGGACAAAAAGAGAAACATAGCACTCCTGAGGTGGTCCTGCAAATTTTTTCAGGGACCGGCTAAGGGTAATCCCCTTCTCATCCCTATATCTTACAATAGAGAACTTAAATCAACTCAGAATGATGCTGAAGCTGTCATTGAACCGCCTATCAAACCTCAGTGCTGGATGGGTGTCTTATTTCACTGATTCCGAATACTGACCTATGGAAACCAGGATGCAATCCCTCCGGAGATTCTTCGGAAACCGTTATTCCCGTAGGGATTACCTTACCATCATGGAGATGATCTCTGATCCGTCGCGCGAAGAGGAGTTCAGGCAATTGCTGTCGGGTGAATGGCAGGAAGTCAGTGACGAAACCGTTGCTGACCAGGAGGTGGAAAGACTACTCTTCCGGCTGCAGCAGCGTATTGTTTCCGAAGAAATGAGGACCCGGAACAAAAAGAAGTTCCTTCATCTGCTGCAGAAGGTGGCTGCCATCCTCTTTCTGCCTTTACTCATGGGTTCGTTGGCTTATTTTTTCCTGGGGCCACGATCTGAAGCGCCTGGCGGCTTTGCTGAAATCGAATGTCCTGCGGGAGTGCGGACCCACTTTTCCCTTCCGGATGGCACCTCCGGCTATCTCAACAGCGGATCGAAACTGAGCTACCCGGTTAATTTCAGAAAGAACCGCAACGTGGCTCTCACCGGAGAGGCTTTCTTCCAGGTAAAGGAAGACAAACAGTCTCCCTTCACGGTGAAAACCCCGCACCTGGCCATACTGGTTACCGGAACCGTTTTCAACCTCATCGCCTATCCTGGTGAAACTTCTGAAGAGGTGATTCTTCAGTCGGGAAGCCTTCAGGTCAGTAACCCGGAGGGATCTCCTATCGCCAGCCTGACTGCCAATCAGAAGGTGTCGCTGGCGCTGAAGGACGGCTCTGTACACCAAAGTGAAGTCATTGCTTCCCAGTATACGGGGTGGACCGAAGGAAAGCTGATCTTCAGAAATGAAGACATGGGGCAGGTGGCCCAGCGCCTGAGCCGCTGGTACAACGCCGAAATCATCATTGCCGACAACCAGCTCCTCGAGTTCACCTTTTATGCCACCTTTATTGACGAACCACTCGATGAGGTGCTTAAACTGCTGGCTTTTACCACCCCGATCAGCGTTGTGGAGGAGAAACGCCTTCCGCGGCCGGATGGTTCCTTTGCCAAACGGAAGATAACCCTCCGCCTCAACCCTGCCAAGGTCAAGAAATTTAACTAAAAACAGGAAAGTGGTGCAACACTCTCCTGTTAAACATAAGCAGCTAGATAACCAATAGTAATTAACTACTTAAAGAACGAAGGTATGAAAAAAAAGTGGATTTGGCTCACGGACCCTTTTCCGTGTTTAACTAAAACTTTCAGAATTATGCGCATTAGCCTGTTTCTTCTGTTTCTGATGACTGTCCAGGGATGGGCCATAAACTCCTATTCCCAGTCGACGCGCCTTACCATGGCCGTTAAAGATTCGCGGGTGATAGACGTGCTTCAGGAAATTGAACAGAAAACGGAATTTAATTTCCTGTTCAACCAGAAGTATGTGGATGTCAACCGCCGGGTGGACCTGGACGTCAGGGACAAAACCATTGAAGATATTCTGACAGAATTGTTCAGTGGCACCAGCGTGAACTTTATGGTCAGAAACCGTCAGATTGTGCTGACTACCGCACGGCCGGAAGATATTGTGGCTCAGCAACAACCTGTTGTCCTCTCGGGTAAGGTGACCGATACTTCGGGGTTGCCGCTACCTGGGGTTTCCGTGACGATCAAAGGTACCGTCACCGGAACCATCACCAATCCCGATGGCATCTACTCCCTGTCCAATGTTCCGCCTGATGCCACCCTGGTTTTCTCCTTTGTGGGCATGAGAACCCAGGAGATTTTGGCCGGGGGAAAAACCTCACTCAATGTGGTCATGGAGGAGGAACTCATCGGCGTTGATGAGGTAGTGGTCGTTGGCTATGGTATCCAGAAGAAAAAGCTGGTCACCGGAGCTACGCTCCAGGTCAAAGGCGAGAGCATTGAAAAACTAAACTCTTCCAGCGTGCTGGGCGCCCTTCAGAGCCAGTCCCCGGGGGTTTACATTACCCAGAGTTCCGGACAGGTCGGCGAAGGATATAACATCAATATCCGTGGTTTGGGCACCACCGGCAATTCGGCCCCTCTTTACGTCATCGACGGAGTAGCCGGAGGTTCGCTGAATTCCCTCAACCCCAGTGACATAGAATCGATCGACATCCTCAAGGATGCTGCCTCGGCAGCCATCTATGGGGCACGGGCTGCCAACGGGGTCGTCCTGGTCACCACCAAACGCGGTAAGGCCGGCAAGCTGAAACTCAACTATGACGGTTATTATGGCATCCAGAATCCTATGACCAACGGTGTCACTCCGCTGAATGCGAAACAGTACATGGAAATCATTAACAAGGTGAGCTTAACCCAGGATCCTTCGGGAAGCCTCCAGTACAAATGGGAGGAGGAACTTCCTGCAGCAATGCTCACCTCCATCAATAACGGTACCTGGGAGGGGACCAACTGGCTGGAAGAGGGGACCAACAAAAACGCCCCCATCACCAGCCACGCCATCAACCTTACCGGTGGCTCTGACCAGTCGCGCTTCGCCCTGGGCTTCTCCTACCTCATGCAGGAGGGAACCATCGGCTATCCCGCAACGCCCCACTATGACCGCTATACCGTTCGCCTGAATACCGACCATTCGCTCCTTAAAAGGCAAGGCCGTGATATCATCAAATTCGGCGAAAACCTTATTCTCTCCAACTACAGCAAGTCGGGGGTCAGCATCGGCGACATGTACAGCAACAATGTACGCAACCTGCTGAAGACCACCCCGCTGCTTCCATTCCGCAACAAAGACGGCGGATATTACCTCTACAATAACATGGTGGCCGACGGCTGGACCTTTGACCAGGGAACCGTCAATCCCCTGGCTCAGCTTGACTTCACCCGCAAAAACCGCAACTCTGTTACCAACAGGCTCCAGTCGAATGTATTCCTGGAAATCTCTCCCATAAAGGACCTCCTTTTCAAGAGCAGCCTGGGTTATGACTTCTCCCAGAACTCCTACCGTTACTATGTTCCCAAATATGTCCTCTCTTCGCGCAGCACCAACGACACTGATGACATCACGCAGGGGCAATCGTGGAGCTCCAACTGGACCTGGGAAAATACCCTGAACTACACCAAAAAACTGGGTAACCACTCCCTGGATCTCCTCCTGGGCCAGTCGGTAGAAAAATGGGGCTACGGTGATGGACTCTCCATCAAGAATTCCAACTCCCTCTTTCCGGGATCTTACGACCATGCTTACATCGACAACTCACAGGGCCTGGATAATACCAACACCTCGATTTCGGGCGCACCTTCCGAGGCCGGGCGTCTGGCTTCCTTCTTCGGACGAATGAATTACAACTACCAGGAGAAATACATGGCTTCGGTAGTGATGCGCGCTGACGGTTCCTCCAACTTTGCCCGCGGAAAAAGGTGGGGTTATTTCCCCTCGGTGTCGGCAGGGTGGGTCATTACCCAGGAATCTTTCATGGAAGGGACGTCATCTGTCCTGAATTTTCTGAAACTCCGCGGCAGCTGGGGACAGAACGGAAACTGCAGCATCGACAACTTCCAGTACCTGGCCACCATCGCCTTTAATACCAACGCCTATTTCTTTAATGATAAAAATAATCCTACCACCGGGGCTTACCCCGACATCCTTCCCAATAAAAATGTGACCTGGGAAACCTCGGAACAGCTCGACCTGGGCTTTGATGCCCGCTTATTCGCTTCCCGCCTGGGGGTCAACTTTGACTGGTATGTCAAGAAGACCAAGGACTGGCTGGTGGTCGCCCCTACGCTGGCCTCCTACGGTACCGGCGCCCCCTTCATCAACGGCGGCGACGTTGAAAACCGCGGTGCTGAGCTGGCTTTCACCTGGGACGACAAAATCGGCAAGGAGTTCACCTACAGCCTCGACCTCAATATGGGCCATAACCGTAACAAGGTGGTCTCCATCGCCAACGAGGAGGGCATCATCCACGGCCCCGAAGCCATTATCGCCGAGAATACCACCGAATCGTTCCGCGTTGAAGTAGGCTATCCCATGGGCTACTTCTGGGGCTACAAAACCCTTGGTGTTTTCCAGAACCAGGCTCAGATCGACAAATTCCTCGCCGACGGCGGCGTCACCAAACAGGGAACTCCGAAACCCGGGGACCTTATCTTCCAGGACACCGATGGCAATAAGAGAATCGATAAAAACGACAAAACCTACATCGGCAATCCACATCCCGATTATACCGGGAGCTTCTCCCTCAACTTCGCATGGAAAGGCTTCGACCTCTCCCTTACTGCCTACGGTGCCTTCGGCCAGCAGGTCATGAAATCGTACCGCAGCTTCTCCGATGTACCCAACGACAACTATACCACCGACGTCTATACCAAATACTGGACAGGCGAGGGAAGCACCAACCGCTACCCCGCTCTGGCCTATGGTAAAAATACCAACTTCGTAGACATCTCTGACATCTATGTCGAGGATGCCGATTACGTGAAGCTCTCCAACGTCACCCTGGGCTACGACATCAAGAAAGCCTGGAGCAAACTCCCGGTTTCGCAACTCAGGGTTTATGTCACCGCCCAAAATCTTCTGACCCTCTCTGGTTACTCCGGTATGGACCCAGAAGTGGGTTATGGTGCCGGTTACAGCTGGGCTTCAGGGATCGACAACGGCTACTACCCAGGCTCACAGACTTTTCTCATGGGTGTCAACCTTAAATTTTAACTTTTAAAGAACAGTAAGAGATGAAGAGAATAATTTATATCCTTGCCGCCCTGTTCCTTTTTTCAGGATGCGAAAGCTTCCTCGACACGGAAAGCTACATTAAAAAGAATACCTCCAATTTCCCCGGTACCCAGGACGATGCCGAGCAGATGATCACCGGGATCTATGCCTCCATGAACGACCTGATTGCCACGCCTGAACAGCACCCCTTCTTTATGTATGAGATGTCGGGTGACGACCGCTTCGGAGGAGGCAGCACCAGTAACTACACTGCCCAATCGCTCGACAGACTGATGAATCCGTCGGTGAGCTTCCTCCAGGATCTCTGGAGACTCCGGTATGCCGGTATCTTCCGCGCCAACAATGCCATAGAAACTATGGACAATGTTACGGGCTGGACCACGCCCGGCAAACGGGAGCAGCTGCTGGCCGAAGCCCATTTCCTGCGGGCTTTCTTCTATTTTGACCTGGTACAGGTTTTCGGACAGGCACCCCTGGTTCTCCAGATCGACCCCCAGAACCTGCCCAAATCCCCGGCCGACGCGATCTATGCCCAAATCGCTTCCGACCTGAAGCAGGCCATCGCCCTCTTCCCGGCCACACCTTTTCCCAACTATGGTCCAGGCCACGCCTCCAAATGGGCGGCCGAAGCCCTTATGGGCAGGGTTTACCTCTTCTATACAGGCTTCTACAAGAAATCAGCCCTCCCACTGGCCGATGGAGGCACTGTTTCTAAACAGGAAGTGGTCGCCTGGCTGGAAGACTGCATCAACAACAGCGGTCATGCCCTCGTTAGCGACCAGCGCAACATATGGCCTTATACCAACCCCTACACCGCCGCCAATTACAAGTATGCCACAGACAATAAACTGGTCTGGGAAGGCGATGGCTGCAAAGAGACCATCTTCGCCCTCAAGTTCTCCAACACCGGAGCAAGCGGTTATTACAACCGCATCGTCGAATACTTCGGAATGAGGCTTTCTGGAGCCAATAACTTCCCCTTTATACCCCAGGGCTACTCCAACGGGCAGGTCAACTCCAAACTTTGGGATGACTGGACTTCCGATCCCGATTATGCCGGCGACTACCGCCTTCGCGGATCCATCTGCAGCGAGGTGGAGGAAATCCCAAAATACGCAGGAGACAAGTCCAAGGAAGTCGAGAAATGCCGCTACTGGGCTAAGAAATACCTGGGCGTGGGCGCCTATGAGGGGAATACACTGATCCTTTCCTTCGCCTACTTCTATGGCGGACTGAATAACCGCCAGTACGGACTCACTTCCGACCTCATCCTGATCCGTATGGCCGATGTCTATCTGATGCATTCCGAACTCACCGAAACGCCCACCTACATGAACAAGGTGCGTGAAAGAGCCAAATTGCCTCCTTATGGCAGTTATTCACTCCAGGCGCTCAAAAAGGAACGCCGCTATGAACTCTGTTTCGAGGCTTCACGTTGGAACGACCTTCGCCGCTGGGGTGACGTCCAGCAGATCGTCACCAATCAGGAAGGCATCCCCATCACCAACCGTGGCGTCAAGGGAACCTATACCTTCGGAAAGTTCAACTTCATGGATCGCTACAACCAGACCAGCGGCGGTTTCTGGAAGATTCCCGAAGCCCAGGTGACCCTCTCCGAAGGCGTCCTCGAACAAAACCCCGGCTGGGAAAGTGCTTACGACTTTATTGCACTTCCATATTACTCCAATTAAAGCCAATCAGCATAGCAGCCTGGCCGTGAATTCGTTTCTGGTCAGGTTGCTTCTTTATGAGGTTTTTAGGGGATTAAAAAATCAGATGTAAATAAAAACGATCCCGGATTTTCCGGGATCGTTTTATAGTGTGTTGTTCTGGTCAGCACGGGACATAAGTGCAGGCTCTCCAGGTCGGATTCGCAATATCCGGTCCGACAGAGCCAATGCCCCAAAGGTGATCGTTCCCTGTGGAACCTGCCGCACTGCCCACATAATAGGCACCTGCCCAAATGCCGGATGATTGTATTTCCTGGGCAGTTCTGAACCATGACTGGATGATGGTTGCTCCCTCCTTCGCATATTTGACAAGTCTTTTTCCTTCTTCTTCTGTGTCAGAGGTAACTTGTGCATACCCCATCAGGATATGAAGGCCGTCAAAAGCATTTTTCCATCTTTCAAGAACATCTCCCCCGCTTCCCACAATGGCATCCTGCAATGGTCCGCAAGCTGCGACGACTGCCCATTCCAGATTCTTTGCTCCCCACATATCGGGTGCGCCAGCTGTTTCATTGAAATGCAGGAAAGTGTCGTCAGGTTTTGCCAGGACCCATCCGTCACTGTTGGCATGGCCGGTGTAAAAAACGAAATCCACTGCATCGACCCAGTCGTCATCATTGGCGTGCCAGTCGGATTCCCAGGCATTGCCATCTCCCCAATTGAACCGGATACTCCAGCCCATTGCCGCAAGTCCGTCCACAAAGCCTTTGGCATTATTTTTACTGCCGGCCAGGCCCCCTGACAAACCGATCCAGGACGTTCCGGCGGAGTAGAATCCGAGGAGGTTGCCCAGTTCCTTAATGAGCAAAGGTTTTAAATCCGGTTTTAATATCAGCGGGGAGTTGGCAGAACCTTTCACAAACAGGTCGTCGACGTTTATTCCCTTTGCTTTCAGGGTGCGCCGGTTGAAGGTAATTCCGGGAGGGAGTCCTCTCCCTGGTACGGGTTGGAAATCAGACGGAAGTGGTGACGCATTGGGTTTGTCGGTTTTCTTTCTGGGAGGCGTCACCGGGAGTATTTCAGGCCTGAGGCCAATATCAACTGCCGGAATAATTACTTTACGGACAGGTACTTTGTTGCCATCAAAATTGGCAATCCCACTATAAACATATACCGGATACAGCAGATTCTGGTTGGCAAAGGCAGGAGCTGAATAATAGGCCATTTCAGAAGAAAACTCAGCGAGAGGCGTTCTTCCCATTTTTTCACGGTACATATCATCCGCCTGGAGTTTGGGAATGACCTCATATAATTTTGGTTTTTCAACATGAGGACGCCATACTCCCCTTGTGCCCAACACCTTACCACCTTCTCCGAATACCACGCCGAAGCTGCCTCCTCCACCTATTACCGGGAGTGACTTTAAATTGGGATCATAATTACTGACATCCACTTCCACATCGTGTAAAATAGTGGTGTCTTCCTGAATAACATCTCTCGGATTATTATCCTTTGATTTCATAACTGTCACAGAACCTGTCTTCCTGGCTGGTTTCAGCCTGAAAGGACCTGTAATCGTCGGGAGTACGGCATAGCGGCCAAGGATGTCAAGACTTTGCCTTTCAGCTTCTGCCCCTGTAAGTAATCCTCTTTTTATCCCCGGAATGGGATCAAATTTCCAGAGTCTTTGCGCATCTGATGCCCAGACACCTCCATTTCTGACATCCACCTGCACTGTTCCGGATTTGCTGCGCAATTCAACCTGAGTTCCACGTTCCACAATTTCCTGGTCTTCACCTGGGAAAATTCGTTTACCGAAATCCCGGATTTTTTCAGCCGGAGCAACGGTACCCGCCACTTTAAAAACAGGAAGTTTCATACGTTCTCCTTTCTTAAGATTAATGGGTTTAAAAAAATACAACACTTTCAATGCCTTTAAATAAAATGCCATCCTGCCTGAACCGACAATAAAGCAGTTAAGCACAGCGTATTTCGCATGAAAGTCAGAAAATTATCTTCAAAAAGCCGTCTCTATTGATATAGAGGAAAATCGACATACAATTTAAGTAAAAAAAGTGAGATAACCCCTAAAAGTTCTGATAATAATCGTTAAACCCGGATAAGTCAGGCTGAAAGCACAACAAGCCAATACCGGATTAATTGAATCAAAATTGTGAAAGTGAGCACCAATTCCCGGATTCCTGATTCAACCGTAATCATCTAAACAGTTGAAACCTGAAAAAAGTCAGCATCAACTGTTTGAAGTGCGGACAGAATATTGTTACTTTACACAACATCCGGCTTCAGCCTTGAAACTGCGAAAAACTTTCGTTAAATCATAAAACCAATACATATGGAAAACTCAACCTTTTCGAGGCGCAGGTTCCTGGGAACGGCAGCAAGCGCCGCAGCGCTGGCGGTACTGCCTTTTAACCACTCCCTGGCAACCGGCAAACAACCCAAAAAGCCCAATTCAAAAGTAAACGGTGTCCAGTTAGGCCTGACCACCTATTCGTACCGCAGTATTCCCCATAACCTGGAAGAAGTGCTGCAGTATGTCCTTACCTCAGGCATTAATTCTCTGGAGATGAGAAGTGTCCTGGAAGAAGGACTTGGCATTCCCCAGATGCCCCGTCCTGTCAGGGGTGCCTCGTTGACAGATGCGGAAAAAGCAGAACAGGCCAAAGCGGCCAAAGAAATCAGGGAAAAGCAGCGGCTCTGGCGTTTGTCGCTGCCCATGCAGAAATATGTTGACATCCGGAAGATGTACAACAAAGCCGGGGTAGAAATCCATATTGCCAAGTTTGTTCCTTCCGGATGGGCGGATGAAGAAATTGATTATGCCTACAACGCTGCCAAAGCCTTGGGAG
>DAIDJX010000101.1 GCA_027451165.1 Prolixibacteraceae bacterium
TGCATTGGCAATCAGCAACCCAAACCAGTTGATCACTAAAATCACCCCCAGAATGGATGATTCCCCGCGGCCTCCCCGCCAGCCATACCAGACAGGCCAATTGTGACCTGCTATTCCGAAGAGCGCCGTTAACAGGAAAAAAGGATGCACTGTCCACAAGAGTTTAAACAATAATGTCGGAAGAGCCACCTTGGCCATATCGAGCAGAGAGGTGAGACAACCATACTTCATCCCAACCTTTTTTGTTACCAGACTGGCACTCACCAGTTCTGACTCGAACACTTCATCCGAATCAGGAATAGGTTCCGCCCACGATTCCATCTGGTTTGTTTTTTTCACCCTGAAGTAAATGATCCGGGCAAAGGATACTGATCCGGCCAGGTAGCCAATCACCGCAGCGAGGGCCCCGGCCATCCAGGGATGCTGCTCCAGATTCTGCAAATAATCAATGATCTCCATATATCGTTACTATTCCGTTCGATCCGTCAACAGTCACCTTCATACCATCTTTCAGGCAAAGCGCATCATCCACCGAAACAATGGCCGGGATGGACATCTCGCGGGCAATGATGCTGCAATGGGAAAGCATCCCACCGGCACCGGAAATGATAGCACCCGCATGAACCAGGATGGGGGTCCAGCTTACATCCGAAAATGGAATCACCAGAACGTCGCCTTTTTCCATCCTGTTAAAATCAGCAATGCTTGAAATGACCGCAATTTTGCCGGTATACCTGCCCGGTGAGGTACCCACACCACGGAAACTGCTCCTCTCATCCCTGTCAACCACAGGAGGTTCTTCCCCTATGATCACCGACGGGAGCACCACATCCTTTACATCGTCCATCTCTTTTTTCCTCATTTCAACCATTCCGGCATAATCCGGCTGAGCTACTTCCAATCCCTTCTCCAGAATCTGGTCAATCTCTTCCCGTTTCAGAAAAAAGACATCGGTCCGGTGGGGCAAAATCCCCGCCCTTACAAGCTCATCACCCATCTGAAGAAACAGGGAGCGGAACAAACCATAACCGAAAATATACAAGGAACTGATTTGTTCCCGGTATAACCTGAATCTGCCTGCTTTACCATACGATTTCAGCAATGAACGCTGTCGAATCCGGGGAATATTGATTTCGTGAATCGATTTTAAGACTTCAGGGGAAGGCTGTTCCGGCAATTTCCGGATCAGCTGAAACATAAACCCGGGATTTTCTTCCCACTTTTCCACCGAAAAGTCATTCCCACTTTCACTGAGATGGCCGAACTTTTGCAGAAATTCATGGAATGCAAGGAGAAATGGGCCGGCTTCAGGAACAACAGCAAGCTGGTCGGGAGTTTCACATTTCTCTCTGATTTCCGGAGGAATGCTATCCAGCGCTTTCCTGACTTTTTACATTTCCAGATGTGGAGAATAGGAGGGCAGCAGGGGAAAATCCCGGTTGAAATCCAGTATCCCGTATTCCAGCTTTAACGAAGCCAGTTTTTTCCTCAGTTTTTTATCGTAAAACCGCATCAGGATCGGAATGAACACATTCAGGTAAGCTGCTTTTCCGGCAGCCTGAAAAATAGCTTCATATAAAACAGGGTAATTCCCGACAGAAAAATCATGGTTCACATTTGCTTTCAGGTTTTCCAGATCTTTCAGGAGTACCTTATATTCCCGGAGATAGAACTTTTCAAAGCCCATCATGGAGAAAATAAAACGGATAAATCTGAAAATGTGCCTGAAGAACTTTACTCCCGGCCGGATCTTTGACATGCTTACCTCTTCATTGGTCATCATGGCTTCAAGGCTCTCCGCTGAAAAACCGACTTTCCCAAACAGTTCGCTCAAGGCAGCCAGGTTAAAATAGGTCCGGTAGTGAAATGCTTTGGCCAGCTGTTCCGGCCTGACATCCAGTTTACCGGTTATTTCTTCAAGAATCCTGATTTTTGTGCCATTTACCAGCGGGATATTAACCGACCAGACCAGCGGTTTGATCTGCCCCGGAAGCATCTCCCGGGCCATCCGGTTGGAATAGACTTGCTGAACCGCTGATCCGGTAATACTCCTCATCTGAAGAAACCACAGTCTTTTACCATCATATGCCCATTCGATATCCACATCCTTCCCTGTTACTTTTTTCAGCTTCCGCAGGGCCGAAAATACCCGTTGGATCACCCGGAAATGCGGATAATTGCTGTCTCCTTCCAGCAATGTCTGTCCCCGGTTTCTCCACCGGAGAGGAGTAATACCCTTTTGTACCAGCTCTTCTCCCATTCCTTCTACGGCTTCCACGACAAATTCACTCAGGTTGGTCACCGGATTTCTGCTGAAGCCTACCCCTGACAAGATAGGATTCACCATCTCCTGTATCAGGATGGCAAACCGGAGTATTCCCAGATGATTCCTTTCTCCCTTCGGATAACTGATTTCCGTTTCACTTCCGGAGGAATCCCAGATCGTCAGGATCGACTGAAGAATCCGGGCTTTTCCTTTGATTAGAAGTTCTGTACGGAATTGACCGGCATAAGACATTTTTTCACTGTCCTCGAGATTGGTGGAAGAGCGAATGGCGTAAACCAGATCAGGTAGGATAGCAATTTCTTCAGAAAGCTTTTCAAGGAAAGGCCGACCTTCTTCCAGGTAGGTCTGAAAGGCATCTGCTGTAAGGATCCAGGTTGAAGGTACGGGAAAGGATTTTTTTTTGAGGAACAGCAATGATTCTGCCTTGTTGCCGATCTGACGGGCTGACCATTTCCCTGAAAGCTTACAGATAAAGCGTCTATTACCCATCTTAAAAGTTTTTCAGGTTTTAAAAAGATGAATTCGTTAGTTAGCGATGGTTTAAAAATAACAAAATTCCTGAAACGGAAATACTTTATGACCTTTTGAATAAGAAATTATTCAAACACTTTTCGAGGCTTCAGGTTAAAGCAGAAAATGGAAATCAGTGGAAAAAGAGATACCCTACCAGTATGGCAGCTACCAGCCCCACAAAGTCCGCAATCAGTCCGCACCACACGGCATAACGGGTGTTTTTGATCCCAACAGATCCGAAATAGACAGCAAGGACATAAAATGTGGTATCGGTAGAACCCTGAACAATGCAAGCTACGCGGCCGGCAAAAGAATCAGCGCCAAACTCCCGCATGGCGTCAACCATCAACCCACGGGAACCGCTGCCACTGAGCGATTTCATCAAACCTGTCGGAAGTGCCGGAATAAAATCGGTATTAATTCCAAGGCTTTGAAAAATCCAGGTGATGCCTGATATCATCCAATCCATTGCTCCGGAAGCCCTGAAGACGCCGATCGCCACCAAAATTGCAATCAGGTAAGGAATAATTTTTATAGCGGTGCCGAATCCTTCTTTTGCCCCCTCGATGAATGCCTCGTACACGTTGATTTTCCGGATAACCCCCATCACAATAAAGCCGGTAATAACCGAAAAAAGGATCACATTGCTTATCAGAGAGGAAATTGTGGTGATAGTAGCCTGATCGAGTGTGGAAAAATACCAGATGGTAAGTGCAATGATGGCCGTGAGGGTTCCGAGGTAAGCAAGGACAGTCCTGTTCAGCAGATTGATCTTCTGATAAATCGAAACGGCGATCAGTCCGGCAAGGGTGGCAAAATAGGTGGCGATCAGAATTGGAATAAAGACATCTGCGGGATTGACTGCTCCCAGCTGGGCCCTGTAAACCAGGATGCTGACAGGAATGATGATCAGCCCTGAAGCATTCAGCACCAGGAACATGATCATCGGATCGCTGGCGGTATCCTTTTTCGGGTTGGAGGCTTGCATTTCCTTCATGGCCTGCAGTCCGACCGGTGTGGCTGCATTATCCAGGTTCAGCATGTTGGCGGCAATGTTCATCATCATGGGCGCATAAGCCGGATGTTCCTTGCCCAGCGCCGGAAAGAGCTTATTGAAAAACGGACCGATCGCCCGGGAAAACAGCCTGACTACCCCACCCTTTTCCCCTATTTTCATGATACCCATCCACAAAGTCAGTACACCGGTTAAACCGATAGAAATTTCGAATCCTGTTTTGGCCATGTCAAAAGTGGCAGTCATCATGGCTGAAAATACCTGCGTGTCTCCTGTGAATATAAGTTTGGCCATTCCTATGACAAAGGCAGTCAGAAAGAAAAAGACAAAAACATAATTCAAGGCCATGGATGCAACTTTGGAAAACAAATGTGATAAAAATTCCGTAAGAAACAAAAGAAGTTGTCCGGTTGTGGGGTTGTCCGGTTCTCCGTCAGATTTCGGGCTGACCGGGTATAATTCAGGAATGATTTTTGATAGTCCATAAATTGTCATACAAAAAAATTCAGCCATGAAAAGAATAATATTTCTGATAGCCGTATTCACCCTGATCACCTCGATCCTCACTGCACAGGAAACCCGCCGGGAAAAACGCAAGGGTCGGGAGAAAGCCAAAATGGAAGAAGTGAAGCAGATGTTTGAAAACAAAACCCTGCAGTTTTTGGCACAGTCGGCCCACCCCATGTCGGGCGGGGTCTATCACCTTACCTCAACCTACAACCTGACCATTAAGAATCAGGATGTTACCAGCTACCTGCCCTATTACGGTGTGGCTTACCGGGCCGATTACCCTGCCGGTGACGGAGGCATCATGTTCACGGAAAAGGCAACTGCAACAGAATGGAAATCAACGCGCAAAGGCTTTGAGGTGAAACTGCAGGTTAAAACCACAAAGGATGTCTATCTGATTTACCTTCAATTTTCAGCAAGTGGTTATGGTTCACTGCAGGTGACCTGCAACAACCGCCAGCCGATCCGGTTTTCCGGGATTGTGCAGGAGGTAAGGGAAGAAAAAAAATAAACCACAGAAGGCACAGAAGAACACAATAAAAATTGTTTATCACCAAAGTACCCTACTTACTATCCGTTACTATTTTGGAGTGCCCGATGTGGCAGGATGTATACGGAAAGTTGTATTTTCGCCGCTCCGCTATTCTGTTCAACAGAATGCGGGCGGTTTAGTATAATTTTTTACCTAAAAGAAAGTCATGTCCGATATATCCAACTCCAGTTTCAACTTTAATATCCGCCAGGTTTACCATGGTTTCCGGCTGATCGAAAAACACTTTGTGCAGGAGGTGAATGCCGATTGCCTCTATTTCGAGCATGAAAAAAGCGGGGCCAGGCTGCTGAAAATTGCCGCAGATGATCCCAACAAACTCTTCAACATCGCGTTCAAAACCATTCCTGAAAATGACAACGGCGCCCCTCATATCCTGGAACATTCGGTATTGAACGGTTCCCGGAGTTTCCCGGTGAAAAGCCCCTTCGACATCCTGCTGAAAGGGTCGCTGAACACTTTCCTGAATGCCATGACCTCCGCCGATTTTACCACTTACCCGGTGGCAAGCATGAATACCACCGACTACTTCAACCTGATGCATGTATACCTCGATGCTGTTTTTAACCCGTTAATGCTGACCGACCCGCGCATTCTGAAACAGGAAGGCTGGCATTACGACCTTCAGGACAAAGAAGCTCCGGTAACCTACAAGGGGGTGGTTTACAACGAAATGAAGGGGGCATTTTCTGATCCCATGACGGAATTGTATTATCATATCGGTAAAAACCTCTTTCCGGATAATGCTTATGGCCTTGAATCAGGAGGCCTTCCACGGGCTATTCCCAGTCTTACACAGGAAGAATTCACCGGTTTCCACCGGAAGTATTACCACCCTTCCAACAGCTATATCCTTTTGTATGGCGATGCCGATCTGGCCAGGGAGCTGACTTTTATTGACGAAAAATATCTTTCCGGTTATGAAAAGTCAGATGAAATTCATGACATCCCCCTCCAGCAGGCCTTCCGGGAAATGAAGACAACCGTTGCATCCTATGCCGTTCCGGAAGAGAGCCCGGTGAAGGACAATACTTACCTGAGCCTCAGCTTTGTCACCAACGACAATACCGATCGCACCACCACCATGGCTTTGAACCTGATCGTCAATGCCCTGGTGAACCATGAATCAGCGCCTGTCAGGCTGGCATTGGAAGAAGCAGGAATCGGCAAGGAGGTGATGGGCTGGTTCCCGGAATCCCGACAGAATATTTTTACCATTGTCGCTCAGAATGCCAACCGGGAAGAGGCTGACCGTTTCCGGGAAGTTGTTATAGCAACCATCAGGGAAACCGTAACAAAGGGTTTTGATCCCGAAGCGGTGGAAGGCATTCTCAACCGGACTGAATTTGTGCTGAAAGAAGGCGATTATTCGCAAAAGGGATTGATTTACCTGTTCCGCAATCAGCAGCCCTGGATTTATTCCGGGGATCCTTTCCTGGGCCTGGGATTTGAAAAATCACTGAAAGAAATCAGGGAAGGATTAAATAACAGGTTGTTGGAAACACTCACTGAAAAATTCCTGCTCAACAATCCTCATTCCTTACTGCTTACCCTTCACCCGGAACCTGGACTTCAGACCCAGAGGGACAGGCAAACTGCAGAAGAGCTGGCTGACTTTAAGGCATCACTGTCAGAAAAGGAAATAATATCCCTTGTGGAGGAAACCAGAAACCTGCAGCTTTTTCAGCAAAAAGAAGATACACCTGAGGCAGTGGCTACTATCCCGATGTTGACCTTGTCGGATATTCCGGCAGAACAGGAGTTTTATGCAGTCCGGGAATCGGAGGCTTCCGGAGTACCGGTCCTTTTTCACCCGCAGTTCACCAACGGTATTGTTTATACCAACTGGTACTTTGACCTGAGGAAAATCCCGCAGGAGCACATTCCTTACGCTTCTGTGCTGGCTAACCTTCTGGGTAAAATGTCGACAGAAAACTTCAACTTCGGAGCCCTTGATAATCAGCTTAATATCCATACAGGTGGCTTTAGCGCTGAAATTCATAATTTTCTGGTGAACCGCAACGACAGCGAGATGATGCCCAAATTCACGGTTACTTCAAGGTCTACCCTCGGAAAGACCGGTCACATGACCCGGCTGCTTGCTGAAATCCTCCTGAACTCCTTGTGGGATGATGCAGTCAGGCTGAAATCGCTGTTGACAAGGCTGCATTCCAATATGGAGGCAGATATCAAACAAAACGGACTGAATTACGCCAGGATCAGGGCTACTTCTTTTATCTCCAACAGCGGATCTTTTACCGAACTGTCGGGAGGTTTGGATTACTTTCATTACCTTTCGGAACTGGTTGCCCGCTTTGATAACCAGACGGAAGAGATAATTAAACGGTTGAAAGAAATAGTCAGGCTTCTTTTTGCCTCAAATAACCTGACAATAGCCATAACCTGTTCTCCGGAAGATCTGGAGGTAGTAAAAAAGGAAATGTCAGCTGTCATTCCCGGTTTTCCTGCTCATGACAGAGAAAACCAATCCTGGACATTCCGGTTTGACAGGAAGAATGAGGCCATCCGCACAGCTTCGGAAGTGCAATATGTAGTGAAAGGGTTTAACCTGAAGAAACTGGGATACACCTGGAATGGCCGGTTCAGTGTTCTGAACCAGATCATCAGTACAGATTGGCTCCAGAATCAGGTCAGGGTAATGGGCGGAGCGTATGGAGGATTTGCCTCCTTCAACGCCTATGGCGCTGCGTGGCTGATGTCGTACCGCGATCCTCACCTGCGGGAAACCCTGGAAACTTATGATAAAACCCCACTCTTCCTGGAAAACTTTGCGGCAGATGAAAAGGCAATGACCCGTTTCATCATCGGCACCATTGCACGCATCGACCAACCCAAAACGACCTCCAATAAAGGCAGGACTGCCGTGCAATATTATTTTGAAAAAATTACTCCTGAGATGCTCCGGAAAGAAAGGGAGGAAATATTAAGCACTACTGCTGATGATATCAGGAACATGAGCAAAATGGTAGAAGATGTCCTTTCCCAAAATATTTACTGCGTATACGGTAACGAAGACAAAATCAGGGAAAACCAGCAGTTGTTCACAGCCCTTCTATCTCTTGAAACTGAACAACAGGCAAGTGACCAGTGACGCCACAGGCAAATAACCAGTGACGCCACAGGCAAATGACCAATGACGCCGCAGGCAAATGACTAATGACGCCGCAGGCAAGTGACCAATGACGCCGCAGGCAAATGACCTTTTCAGTCTGTTTTCTTCGGAAACAGTAAACTAAAAATGACCGCCATACAAATGGCGAGCAGGTAGCTGCCGAGCCTTTCAGAAATCCCCGTAGGTTCTGCCAGCCAGGTTTTCCAGATCACGGCCGACAGGGTTCCGGTAATCAGGGATGCATAAACTCCGGCTATGGAGAACTTTTTCCAGAAGAGCAGCAAGATGATCGCCGGACCGAAGGAAGCCCCAATCCCGCTCCACGCATAGGAAACCAGTCCGTAAACCGTATCCTCCATGGTAAGGGCCAGGATAAATGCCACCAATCCCACCATCAGCGTCAGTAGCTTATTCAGCAGCAACATTTTCCTTTCAGAAATCGCTGTCCGCTTTACATTCAGGTAGAGATCTTCTGTCATGGAGGAAGATACCACGATCAGTTGTGACGAAGCGGTGGACATCATCGCGGAGACGGCTCCCGAAAGGAGAATTCCGGCTAATAAGGGATTAAGCAGGGTAACTACCATAACAGGCATAATTTTCTCGGCGTCGGCAGCGATGAGGGCAGCATTTTCTCCAAGCACGCCTGCTCTGACCAGGTTATAGCCGATTATGCCGGTCAGAAACGCACCTCCGTAAGCCAGTAAGGTCCATGCAATGGCCACCACCCTGGCCTGCCGGTTTTCTATAGGATTGCGCATGGCCATCATCCGGTTGAGCAACTGGGGCTGCCCGGTATAGCCGAAAGCCCAGCTCAGTCCGTTCAAGATCAGCAGGCCACCGGTAATTTGTCCGGAGGCACCAGGAACAGACTGAGGGAAAACCGGTCCGTGGACAAGTGTCTCCGCAATACCGAGTCCCTGGGACGCAGCAATAAATAAAGCGATAACGGGTAGAGCAATGCAGGTAAAGATCATCAGCACAGCCTGGAAAACATCGGTTGCCACTACCGTAATAAATCCGCCCAGCACAGTGTACAACGTAACAATGGCTGAACCGATCACCATTCCCCAGAAAGGGTCAATTTTAAAGGTGTCATTGAAGATTTTTCCGGAACCGCTGAACTGAGCGGCGATGTATAAGATAAAGAAGAATATGATGATGAGGGAAGAAAGTGTGCCAAGCTTTCTTTCTGAACCGGGGAATGAACGGGTAAATAGTCCGGCCATGGTCAGGGCGCCGGTTTTCTCAGTTATCCGGCGCAGGGGTTCGGCCATAAAAATCCATAAAAAAAGAATACCGGCAACACAGCCCAAAGCAACCCAAACGGCTGACCACCCTTCGGAATAGGCTATGCCCGTCAGTCCAAGCAAGAGCCAGGCCGATTCACCGGTAGCCCGTTCCGAAAGAGCGAGTGAAAAACCTGATATTTTATGGTCTCCGATGATATAATCGGTTTTGTTTCCGGAACGACGGGCAGAGTAAACCACAATGATCACCAGAGCCAGCAGGTAGGCAATAAATACAGCGATTAGCATGTTAGTTTAAAGTCAGGTTGTGATAAAGCTGTTTATGTTTCAGGTGTTAAAGATATAAAACGATTTCATTTTTCTCACAGAAAGTATTACCTGCGCAGGTATGTCAGACATTAATTACAGGATTGATTTAAGGTACTTTTTTCAGGTAACCCCTACGGGGTATATTCTATCATCCATCTTTAAGATCCTCCGGTTGAAACCGGAGGTTATTTTAGGGGAACACCTCCGGTGTTGCCAATGTATGGTTTGGATGTCAGAAATTATGATAGGAAAACCTGTGCAGATCCTACGTCCCGATAGCCATCGGGATCAACCGGATGGAATCAGGTATCCCGGGCGCATTCACACCGTAGGTGTAACCGGTAAATAACCTCCGTCCCGGTAGCCAGCGGGATCAACCAGAGGGAATAGTCGTTCACACCGTAGGTGTAACCTGTAGATAACCTCCGGTTTTAACCGGAGGACGAAACCCAAAAGTCTAACCCGAAACCCTGTAAGGGTTTCCCAATATGCCACCCAATGAACAGTTATCGTCAGATCCTTTACCACATCGTCTTTTGCACCCACGACAGACACCCCGCTCTGCCCCAGCAATTCCATGAAGAACTTTATCGCTACATCTGGGGCATAGTCAAAAACCGGAACTCTGTACTATACCGGATCAATGGCACCTGTAACCATGTCCATCTGTTGTCAGATCTCCATCCCTCTGTATGCCTGGCAGACTATATTAAGGAAATAAAAACGGCATCCAACCTTTGGATGAAATCAACGGGGAATTTTCCCGGTTTCCATTCCTGGTCAGCCGGATATGCGGCACTAACTTATGGGTACAGAGACAAGGAAATGATTGTAAACTATATAAAGAAACAGAAGGAACATCATAAAAAAGTCACTTTTGAAGATGAGTACAGGGCTTTGCTCAAAGAACAAGGGATAGTATGGGATGAAAGGTACATTTTTTAGCGAAACCCCTGTGGGGTTTCTCACATTATCCATCATTCAGATCCTCCGGTTGAAACCGGAGGTTATTATTGGGAAACACCCCTGGTGTTGCAACTGGATAATATGCCTGT
>DAIDJX010000102.1 GCA_027451165.1 Prolixibacteraceae bacterium
GGTAGCTTCTGAAAAGAACAGATCGGTAATGCCGAGAGATCCCCCCAGATAGAACTTATGGTTAAAATTGAGCCCCAGTCCAATGGTATACTCGTCCATACTCCCTTTTCCGGCAATGCTTTTTCTTTGGCTCTGCCCGTATCCGGCGTCCTGAATATCATGCCAGTAAACTTTCTGATCCGTATCGAACTGGAGCACATCCGTTTTCCAGGCCAGTTCTTCATAGAAATCACTCCAATCGTCTGCATTGGCATTCTCAGCAATATAATCCATAAAGGAAGACTGAGCATTTTGGCCAGAGATCAGGTTCAGAGAGCGAAAGTCCTTTGCCCGGTTATAGCCGATTCCGAAATTCACTGATACGAGTCCGCTGGAACTGCCGCTTTTGGTCTTGATGGTACCCACATAACTTACATTCCCCAGGCCTAACCTGTAGTCATTTTCATTGGCACTGGTACCAATGTAGTTGGATGAGGAATTCATAAAGCCAAAACTGGGAGAAAAGGCAAATTCCGAAGAGCGGTAGATACCCAGGCCAGCTGGATTAATGCCAATGGCAGTAAAATCTCCTCCAAGTGAACCGAAGGCATTTCCCATTCCACCTGAACGGGCTGTCCCTTCCATTCTGAGAGAGGAATACCTCAGTGCGTCCACAAAATCCTGCGATACTCCGATAAACGGGAGCACAATCAGCATCGCAAGTGTTACAAAATTCTTATTCATGACTTTATATTTTAATATTTTGGATATACCTGTTTGTCTGCCGGAAATTGCTTGCTTCCCTGACACAGAATTTTTTCCAATAATCAGATTTTCCCGATGATAGCTTATCTTCTTCCGCTATGACTCTGAGATCCGCCACCGCCCGATGAAGAGCCTCCACCGCCACCTCCGGATGATCCGCCGGAAGATCCACCTGAATAGCTGCTCCCTCTGCTGGGGGAAGAATAACTTCCACTGCTCCCGGAGCTGGATGAATTGTATGACGGAGAGTAACTTCTGTCGGGAGAACTGTAACTGCTTCCGCTGGAAGAAGGCGTATAACTCCTGTTGGAATTGTACCCTGAGCTGGAGCTGCGGTTATAGGTTGACGTTGAACGATACGTCCGGTCGCTGCCTGAACTGCTGCTGGGCCTGGAGTAAACCGTAGTAGAACGGGTTGCGCTTTTAACGGCACCCTGCTGACTTCCTGATGAGGCAGGCCTGTCGTAACTCTGAACGTTATAGCTGCTGCGGGTTCCCGACCGCTCCTGATTGTAACTGGGTGAATAACTGTTTACCCTGCCCTGGGTATTGCTGTTACCCGAAGTTGCCGGGCGGGTATATTGACCCTGTGACCCGCTGTATCTTCTTGATGATTCGCCGGATGCAGCACCGGAGACAGAACTGCTGTTCCTTCTGAGGTTCGTGATGGTTTCGTTCCCGCTGTTGTCAGCTGCTCCAACACCTGTGCGTCCTGGTCTTCCGCCACCTGCTGCACCTGATATTGAATTCCCCCTGAGGGAAGGATCATTGACAACAGTTCCGGAAGCATTGCGGTTGGTACTTTTCAGGGCAGAAGGATCATTGGTGTTGGCTGACCCCCTGAAGGCACCATAATTACCTCCACCTCCGCCACGGACAGTGGTATTGTAATCACGACGTTTTCCATACCGGTAATCGTCACTGCTTCCATAATAGTTACCCCAGCCTCCATAATAACCGGAATACCAGCCGGAATAGGGATAACCCCATCCGCCTCCCCAGCCATAATAGCTGTAAGGGGAATACCAGCCTCCATACATTCCTCCGTACATCCCGCCGTACCAGGGTGAGTATCCCATGCCCCAGTAGGAATAGGGAGAATACCAGCTATCATAGTACCAGCTGTCCCAGTACCAGTCGTTCCAGTACCAGTCATTCCAATACCAACTGTTGTATGAGTACGGTCCATAGAAAAATGGACGGTGAAACCGGTGAATACGGTAGGCAAAATCCAAATCATCACCCTCGTAATAGTTGTTGATGACATACTTTATTTCATTGTCATCATAATAAACGGTCGTATCAGAATTCTCCAACTCCATTTGCTCCAGGTTGTAACGCTGGGCATCGGCGTAACGGTTGGCATCCTGACCATCAAAAATGTAGTTGTTCATGGTCTGGTTGCCTTCATCATTTTTGGTTATCTGACTGATGATCATTCTGTCGGGAGAGCCACTCCGAACATTGTCCTGCTGAACTGGCTCTTCCACAACCACCGGAGGGGGAACATCCTGTGGATTGAAATAAATGTCATCCACATAACCGGTGGAGACATATTTCCCTGTGGAACAGGCTCCCAAGGCCAGCGCCAAGACCGGAATCAGGTAATTTTTTGTTTTCATTATGAATCCTCCCACTTTATTTTAAACGATTAAATTTGCTTATTTTGCAACAAAAAAATTTACTAAATAAATACAAATTTTATACCAATATACTATAAATGGCAAAAGAATTAACCACAAGAAGTGAAAATTATTCACAATGGTACCTTGATTTGGTAAACAAGGCTGACCTTGCAGAGAATTCTGCAGTACGCGGCTGCATGGTAATCAAACCTTATGGCTACGCCATATGGGAAAAAATGCAGGCCCAACTCGACCGGATGTTTAAGGAAACCGGCCATTCCAATGCCTATTTCCCGCTTTTCATACCGAAATCTTTTTTCAGTAAGGAAGCTGCACATGTGGAGGGCTTCGCCAAAGAGTGTGCCATTGTTACCCATTACCGTTTGAAAAATGATCCGGAAGGAAAAGGAGTTGTTGTTGACCCGGAAGCGAAACTGGAAGAGGAGCTGATCATCCGGCCCACCTCTGAAACCATCATATGGAATACTTACCGCAACTGGATACAATCGCACAGGGATCTGCCCATCCTGATTAACCAGTGGGCCAACGTGGTGCGCTGGGAAATGCGAACCCGCCTGTTCCTGAGAACTGCCGAGTTTCTCTGGCAGGAGGGCCATACCGCCCATGCAACAAAAGAGGAAGCTATTGAGGAAACCCTGAAAATTATCAACCTCTATGCTGAATTCGCGGAACAATATATGGCCTTGCCAGTAATCCAGGGGGTGAAATCTGAAAATGAAAGGTTCGCCGGAGCTGTGGAAACTTATTGCATCGAATCACTGATGCAGGATGGCAAAGCACTCCAGAGTGGCACCTCTCATTTCCTGGGTCAGAATTTTGCCAAAGCTTTTGATGTCACCTTCGCCAACAAGGAGGGTACCCTCGACTACGTTTGGGCAACCTCATGGGGCGTTTCTACCCGGCTGATGGGTGCACTGGTTATGGCCCATTCCGATGATAACGGATTGGTACTGCCTCCCAGGCTGGCCCCGATCCAGGTGGTCATCGTTCCCATTTACAAGAAAATGGAGGAACTGGCACGAATTTCCGAAAAAGTGGATGAACTGATTCCCAAATTAAAAGCAAAGGGTATTTCCGTGAAATACGACGACAACGACAATAAAAAACCAGGCTGGAAGTTCGCGGAATATGAATTGAAAGGAGTGCCCGTCAGACTGGCCATGGGTCCCCGTGACCTTGACAACGGAACAGTCGAATTGGCACGCAGGGACACTTTGACCAAAGAAACCGTCTCTTTCGAAGGTATTGAAACTGTAGTTGAAAAACTTCTCGAGGAAATTCAGGAAAGTATTTACAATAAAGCACTGAATTTCAGGAATGAAAATATCCGGAAAGCCGATACATGGGATGAGTTTAAACAGATTCTGGAAGAAAAGGGAGGTTTTATTGCCGCACATTGGGATGGAACCGGGGAAACCGAACAGAAGATCAAGGAGGAAACCAAAGCTACCATCCGCTGTATTCCTATTGAACAGGAGGCGGAAGCAGGGAAATGCATATACTCCGGAAAACCTTCTTCCGGGAGAGTTCTGTTTGCCATTGCTTATTAAATTTTGCCAGTTACCAATTAACTTAGTTATTTACCTGACATCATGAAAACAGACATCAAGGAAATCGCTGAAAGACTGAGGGGCATGAGGGATATCCTCGGCTTGTCACTGGAAGATTGTGCGCGCAACTGCGACATCCCCGTGGAAACTTACGCCCTTTATGAATCAGGTGATAACGACATCCCCGTGACTTTCCTGATTCATTTCGCTTCCTTGTTTCACATTGAACTGACCACCCTCCTGACTGGCGATGCTCCGAAAATGCACAGCTATGCCCTCACCCGCAAAGGGCAGGGATCCTGGGTCGACCGAAGGAAAGAATACAAATACCAGGCGTTGAATGAAGCCTTCATTCATAAAAAAGCTGAACCTTTCATCGTTACTGTATTGCCGGAACCATCCGACGCTCCAGTTCCGCTGAACCGGCATGAAGGCCAGGAATTTAACTATATCCTGAACGGAAAATTGCAATTGCTCATCCATGGTAAGGAACTTATTCTGGAAGAAGGTGACTCCATCTGGTTTGACTCTGCCCTGCCACATGGCATGAAAGCCCTTGAGGGGAAAGAAGTGAAATTTTTAGCCCTTGTATTTTAGCACTATGATTCTTGCTGAAAGTTACTTAAGAAAAAGCCTGTTTGAGAACCTGGCTGATTTTCAGGAAAACCTGGAACTCCTTATTCCCGGAAATTTCAATTTCGGTTTTGATGTGGTGGATGAATATGCCCGCCTGGAACCTTCAAAAACGGCATTGGTATGGACCAATGACAAGGGTGATTTCCGCAGCTTCTCCTTTGCAGACATGAAGGAGGAGAGCGACCGTACTGCTTCCTACTTTCTTTCGCTGGGAATCGGTCATGGCGACAAGGTCATGCTGATCCTGAAGCGAAGGTATGAATTCTGGTTTGCAGCCATCGCGTTGCATAAAATCGGCGCCATTGTCATCCCGGCCACGCATTTGCTGAAGAAAAAAGACCTGATATTCAGGAACAATGCAGCGGATATTAAAGCCATTGTGACCGTCGGCGAAGACACGATCCTCCGGGAACTGGACCTGGCACTTCCGGAATCTCCGTCTGTAAAAATCACCATTTCGGTGGGACCGGTTTTCCCGGAGGGATGGCTGAACTTTGCGGAAGGCCTGGGAAATAGTGCTCCCTTCGTAAGGCCTGAACATCCAACCAGGAATGAAGACATTTCAATTCTTTATTTCACTTCCGGAACCACCGGAAACCCGAAGATGGTGGCCCATAATTTTGCCTATCCCCTCAGTCATATTACGACAGCCTTGTATTGGCACAACATTGAGGAAAACGGATTGCACCTTACCGTCGCTGACACCGGCTGGGCCAAGGCAGTTTGGGGAAAACTTTACGGACAATGGCTGGGCGGCTGCGCCGTTTTTGTGTATGACCACGATAAATTCACACCGGCGGATATGTTGAACCTGATCGGAAAATACAGGATCACCTCTTTCTGTGCTCCACCAACGATTTACCGGTTTATGATCCGGGAAGATTTTACAAAATTTGACCTGAGCTCCCTGAAATATTGTACGGTTGCCGGGGAACCCCTTAATGCAGAAGTATATAACCGCTTCCTGAAATTTACAGGACTGAAACTGATGGAAGGCTATGGCCAGACAGAATCGGTCGTTGCCATCGCCACCTGGCCCTGGATGGAACCCAAACCAGGCTCCATGGGTGTTCCCAATCCCATTTACGATATTCAGGTTATACACCCGGAAGGAAGAGCATGTGAGGAAGGGGAAACCGGTGAAATCGTCATTAAAACAGATAAGACCGCCCCAGGTCTGTTCATGGGCTATTACCGGGAACCGGAGAGAACGGCTTCAGTATGGTACGACGGACTATACCACACCGGTGATCTTGCCTGGCGGGATGAAGATGGTTATTTTTGGTTTGTGGGCAGGCTTGATGATGTGATAAAAAGTTCAGGCTACCGGATAGGCCCGTTTGAGGTGGAGAGCGCTTTAATGGAGCATCCGGCTGTTGTGGAATGTGCGGTGACTGCCGCACCGGATGAGATCAGAGGCCAGGTGGTCAGGGCTACCATTGTACTGGCTCCGGAATACCGGCCAGGTTCAGAAGCACTGGCCAAAGAGATTCAGGAACACGTCAAAAACACCACAGCTCCCTACAAATACCCGAGAATTATCGAGTTTGTCACCGAATTGCCCAAGACCATTTCTGGAAAAATCCGGAGGGTTGAAATCAGGGAAAGAAACGAATAACAGGCTCACTATCTTCTCTGGAATTTTCTACCGTTGAAAAGCAAATATCCTTTTCCCTCCTGCCAGACATCAAGGTTGCTTTCCCGGATCAACAGTTCATCCAGGACAAAAACTTCGTCGGGCAATACATCATTGCTGACCGATAACTCAAGGATCTCCCCGGGAAACTGAGTTTCCGTATCCAGCTCAATTAAGGCCCAATCACCCTGATATCCTGCGATATGCTTGAAAAAACCGGTTGACTCCACCCTCCCCTGCTGGTTTCCTCCGGATGGACGGTGCGTAACCTTCACTTTCCCACGGAGATAGCCATCGTTGGAATACTGATAGATCCAGAACCCGACCGTTATCCTGCTTCCGGCAGTTACTCCAATCAGGGTATCCCTGGAAAAGTGAGTCCATTGCCGGCTCCGGAACAAAAAACTGCCTTTCCCGCGCATGACCTGCCGGGAATCGGTTTCATCAAAAGAATGTTCCCAAAAGGAGCCAAGCGAATCACTCAGTGCAAATTTCCCCTTTCGGAATAGGGATAGCGTATCAAATCGCTGAATCACCTCCCTTCTCCTGATTTCATGTATGCTTTTCAAAACATTTACGGGCAGGCTGTAAAGTTCTGTTTCAGGGCCACGATTGATGGGTGTTGCCTCTTTCAATAACTGGAGCTCCGGGTCCGTAGGAAGATAATCCTTCATCTTCATCACCAGGAAAGGCCTTTCATCATAAAGATAATCCACAATTTCAAGTCGCTGAAGCGGTTCCCTTAAAATGGCATCCAGCATAAAGGTCTGGGAAAGAGAGGTCCGGCTAAGTATGGTTCCGGTCGTTGGAAGTCCGGTAGCCATCGAAAAAAGTAAGGTCTTGCTTTTTGATTCATCGGTACCATCCACCCAAAGATTCTCAGAACCGATGTGAAACCAGGGCAGCGGGATTACAGCCTGATAATCTTCTGGATGGAAACCTGCTGAAGATACGCCGGTAGCAGCCACATTGGTCACTTCCACCTTGTTGTTGAGATGAATGGCAATGGCACGGGTATGGTAGGCTGCCTCCGTAAAAAGCAACATCAGTGCAAAAATTGCAGGAATTTTCCACCACCAGGGCTTTTCCTTCTGAATAAAAAGCCGGTACAATACCACAAAAATGACGATGTTCACCAGGTAATAAAAGAGCCAGGAAAATCGCGCTAAAACCCTGATTTGCCTGATGATACCCCATTGCCCGGCATATTCCTTCAAACCGAAAACAAAGGGTACCCCAAAAGAAAATACCAGGGCAGCCAGGGAAATCCAAAACATAACCTTCAGTATGGTAAGCTCTGTGTAAACCAACGGAGCTTTCCGCAGGAATTTTCGGACCGGAAGTGCAATGCTGACAGCTAATATGCCCAATAACGCCGTTGTTCCGATGTAACTGAATGATTCCCAGGAAATATGGTTAAAAACGGTCAGTATTTTCGGGACCCAGGCCCATGGACTTCCCGAAGGGAAAAAAACACCTACCGGATGGGCGACACTGCTTTGGAAGCCAAAGGGATATCCGGGCCGATCGGTCACACCGTCGTTCACCACCACATACAGCTGGATCAAGATAACCGGCAGAATATATTGGATCGAAAAATGAAGCAGGTCGCGATACCAGTATGTCTTTGTGCTTGAATATTTTATGAACCGGAATAACCAATAGCCCCCGGTAATGAATCCAAAAAAGACAAGATAATAAAAGTGCATCAGGCCTGCTAACCAGGTAACAAATCCGATGATAAAGGTCATCCACCACCTTCTGTCTTTATCGAAGCGCATAACGAGCCAGACCATCATGGGGATCCAGACCACCCAGGCCAGGGAAAAATGCCCGCCCAACCGGTGTATCTGCGGAGATAAGAAGGCTATTCCCACTCCGGCCAAAGCGGAATACCACCAGGCAACACCTGCCTCTGTAATGATCAGTGACAGGAATACCGCTCCTGCCATAATAGACAGCAGCATCAACAGGTTTATGATGGCAACCGTATGCTCGCGGATATCAAGGATATGCTCAGAAATGAAGGATATGGCGCTGACCACCGGAAACTGGGCGTCTGTATAGGTGTAAAGTTCTCCAAATGGATAATTCATTCCACCGGCCATGTTGTTTACCGGATCAAATTTCACATGAAAAACTGCACTGTAATAAGCTTTCATGCCATCACCCGATGTGGTAAACCAGATGTGTCCGGGATCCCTGAAAAGAAAACCGAAAAACAGCAGCAGCATCACCAGGGATAGTGCAACAGAGGCTGTAAGGACAGGTATAGATTTCCGCATAAAACCCGACGATAATTCTGTTCACAAAATAAGCTATATTTACCTGTTTTTTACATGAAAATGAGGATGGAACCGCAGAAAAAAGTCAGTATCGTATTGTCACTCTTCAATGAGCGGGAAAATGTTGAGACTCTTTTTACCCGGATCAAAGAAGTGATTTTCCCCTTGCCCTATCGTTTTGAACTGATTTTTACCGATGATGGGAGTACAGATGAAACTGCGGAAATGATCCGGAAACTTGGAGGAGAAAAAAACGGAGAACCGACGATCCGCCTGATCTCCCTTTCGCGCAATTTCGGACACGAGGCAGCCATGATGGCCGGAATAGACCATGCCTCTGGCGATGCAGTAATATGTATGGATGCCGATTTACAACATCCTCCGGAAAAAATACCGGATATATTGGAAGCTTTTGAAAACGGAAAAGACATCGTGTTGATGGTCAGGTCAAAAAACCAGGGCGCTTCCATGGGGTCGGGCTGGCTTTCATCGGCCTTTTACAAGGTATTGAACGGGCTTTCTGCAGACCATATCCGGGGAAATGCCTCTGACTTTTTTCTGATTTCCGGAAAAATCGCTGCCATTCTCCGCAAAGATTACCGGGAAAGACACCGCTTTCTCCGGGGGATCATTCAGGTGGTCGGATTTCCTTCTGCCTCCCTTTCTTATGTGGCGCCTGCCCGGTATTCCGGAAAATCAAATTATTCCTTCCGGAAATTATCCGGTCTTTCCCTGACTGCCATCACAACGTTTTCAAAAGCGCCCCTTTTCCTTGGAATCTGGTTTGGATTCATTTTCTCATTACTCTCCCTGATTTTGGGATTATATTCCCTGTATACCTATTTCTTCGGTGCCACACCACCTTCAGGATATACCACCATCGTGCTTTTTATGAGCATCAGTTTTGCCATCCTGTTCTTTCTGGTTGGTATTATCGGTATTTACGTGGGCTATCTGTTTGATGAGCAAAAAAACAGACCCTTGTATCTGGTAAAAAGCGACGAATTGTTCCTTCCTGATCCAACTAATTGACGATGAATAAAAAACACTACTGGCTGCTGGCCATCATCCCGGCAAGTTATATCCTGCTGGGGCTCTATTTCAACCAGTTAATCGGGATTTTTTCCCTGAGGAACATGGATCCGGAATACATTTATTTCCTCAGTGGCCTTGGGATTGCCAACGGACATTTTCACCTGGGGCATTTCGACAATCCCGGTACCCCGTTACAGATAATTATAGGATTAACCTACCGGATGGTATACTGGATCAGACCTGCCGATCTGCCTTTTATGGACGATGTGTTTCTCCATTCCGACCTTTACCTTAACATCGCCAACCATGTGGTATTGCTGCTTACCTCTGCCGCATTGTATGCCGGTGGAGTCACCATGCTGAAAAGTTCCGGTAAAACAGCCTTTGCCCTGTTACTGCAAACCATTCCTTTTTATTCTGAAATCACTTATGACATTATCGGCCGGCTGGTTCCTGAATTGTTGATGCCCCTGCCAGGTATACTGCTGAGCCTGGTTATGATAAAAATGGTAACTGGTGAAGAAAAACAAATCACAGGGAAAAACATTCTGCTTCTTGCTGCAATCACCGCATTCGGGCTTTCCATCAAAATGTCATGGCTCCCGCTTGCTGTAATTCCGCTGTTTATTATCCCTGGTTGGAAGCTGAAGCTCCGCTATATTTTGCTCACTTTCACCGCCTTTTTGATCTTTGCCCTTCCGGCAACCCTCGAATATAAAAACTTCTATCTGTGGATAAAGGGTTTATTTTTACACTCCGGAAATTATGGTTCCGGTGATGCCAACTTCCTGGATCCCGACCTTTTCCTCCGGAATTTTAAAACAATCATACAAACCACACCATCCCTGTTTTACTGCCTGGCCCTGCTCTCGCTTTCTGCCATTATCTACCTGACATTCAGAAATAAAGAGAAAAACAGCAACCGGATACTCTGGTTAACGGCCGGGGTAATCACCGCCATTTTGCTGCACCTGGCCCTGGCTTCCAAACATTATTCCTACCGTTACCTGATCCCTACGCTTACCCTGATTCCGGTCACAGCAATGC
>DAIDJX010000103.1 GCA_027451165.1 Prolixibacteraceae bacterium
AGTTGCATTTATCCTTTTAATCCGCGTATTGACGAGACCAATGACCTCCTGGTCATCGACGGGCATATCATCAAGGGAGAAAAGGTTCAAACCGTATATGTTTCCAGGTCATCGGTTTACAATGACCCGCGGTTTCTGCCAGAGCGCGGTTGTTTGGTCAGGGTCGTCGATGATAAGGGTAAACTGTTTACTTTTACAGAAACGGAAAAAGGTATTTATACGGCAGCAATTCCCGATGAATTGATCAGGTTCAATGCTTCCTACCAGCTTTTTGTTACGACGCCAGACAACAGGAATTATGAATCGACGCCTGAAATGTTGCTGGCAGACAGTCCCATTGACTCGGTTTATTTTATTGAAGAGCCCGGACAATCGGCGGCAACGGGTTATATGGATGGTGTTCAAATTTATACTGACCTGAAGGCAGAAGAAGGCGCTGCCAGACATTACCGGTGGACCATGGAAGAAACCTGGGAATATGAGCGGTCTTATCCCATTGAATTCAGATATGATGGTGTAAAAAAACGGATCATCCAGATGCCCATAAACAGCGACACCCTTGTTGTTTGTTGGAAAACCATGCCTGTCACAGGTTTCTTTACTTCTTCCACTGCTAATCTGAAAGTGAATGAGAAGAAAAGAATTCCCTTGAATTATGTCTCCAGAAGCACCAACAGGCTGAAAATCAAGTATAGTGTCCTGGTAAGGCAGTTTTCTTTGAGTGAAAGCGCCTATGATTATTTCAATACAAGAAAGATTGAGACTCAGGAGTCCGGTGGCCTCTACCAAACTCAGCCAGTGCAGAGTACAACCAACATTTCCAATGCGGATGATCCCAACGAAAAGGTGTTGGGTTATTTCTGGGCTTCTTCTTTCTCGCAAAGTCGGGTTTTTGTGCAACCCCCGTATAAATTTGTTATCCCGGTGGAGTGCTATCCCTGGATCCCCAACTGGGAAGGTTTATCCAAACTGGATCCTGATGAAAAAAACTCCTTTTATATTGTCGTAATTGATGGTGTTAATCACCAGGCGGAAGACAAATGTTTTGATTGTACAAAAGCCGGTGGAACACAAAAAAGACCTGATTTCTGGTAATACCGATCCAAAATGAAACGAATCACCTTCATAATATCCCTTTTTACCGGGCTTTTGCTCTTCCAGGCCTGGTTAGCAGATGGGCAATCCGGCATGGGTTTGCCTGTTTCCGGAATTTCCCCTGACAAGATGATCAGGGAACAGCTCTTTCTTTACACCGACAGAACCATTTATGCTGTTACTGAAAACATACTTTTCAAAGCAGATTATGCCATCGAAAATTTCTCTGATGCGAGACCCTGGAGTACAGTCGTTTATGTTGAACTGATCCGGCAGGACGGACAACCAGTTGTACAGAGCAAGTTTGAGTTGTCAAAGTCGGGTACCCAAGGGTACATCCGCATTCCTGAAGAAGTGATAACAGGCGTCTATTATTTGAAAGCCTATACCAAATGGATGTGCAATTTCAGTGCTGAAGGATATGCCTATAAGCCGGTAAAAATCGTTAATCCCTTCAATGACAAGATGGTTTCGGTTGATCGGACAGGGGATTCACCTGCTGGTCCAGATGCTCATCCGGTTCAACCTGATTCCGTTTTCAGTTGTTCAGCCGATAAAGCACGGATTGGCAAAAGAGAGCTGGTTACCCTCACATTATCCGCCGGGAAAGAGACTGATTTTCTGAAAGGAGTCGCTGTTTCAATCGGTAAAAAGGGAAGCAATGCTTTTTTGCTGGAATGTTCTGGTACTGAAGAAGCTCTGGCCCTGACCGATGAAAAACAAGGTTACTTGCCGGAGCCCAGGGGCATTTCCATCAGTGGGAAAATAGTTCAAAAGGAAACTGGTGATGAAGTGCCTTATGCCCGGGTGCATCTGGCCCAGTTAACTGCCAATGCCTTCTATACCGGTTATTTAACCGACAAATCAGGCCGGTTCCTTTTCACATTCCCTTACTCAGAAGGATCCAGTGATTTCTATCTGGAAGCTGAACATCTTGATATGCCATTGTCTGTTAAAACAGACCCTGAATTTTGTGGTGCCAGGTATAGTCCGGGAAACATTCCATTTGAGCTGACAGAAACGGAGAAGGAAATTGCCAGGGACATTTGCATCAATATGCAAATCGGCAAATTCGCTGAAGGCACACAGAAAAACAGTGATCTGACAGATAATCAAAATGATACAATAGTCAATAGTTTTTATGGTAAGCCTGACAAAGTGTTTTTTATGGATAAGTATGTCAGATTGACCACCATACGGGAGTTTTTCTTTGAACTGGTGCCTGAATTTATTCTTGAAACCAAAAACAAGAAATCCGTTTTGAAACTGGCAAAAAATACCTCACTTGTCGATTTTCCGGTTCTTTGCCTGATTGATAATGTCCCGGTGACAGACATGGGAAAGTTACTGAATATCCATATGGAGAAACTGGAACGGGTGGAGATTATTACAAAAGCTTATACTGTGGGGAATTTGCAGTACAATGGCGTCATTCATGCTTTTTCCAAAAACAGGGACATGGCGGGTGTAGAACTGTCCAAAAACGCAAAGTTTTTCAATCTTGGGTTGTATTCGGTTTCTGATTCCCTGAATTTTCCCCAAATGGCTGAATGCCATTCAGACAGAATTCCGGACAGAAGAAATACCTTATACTGGAATCCGGCCTTAACATTACAACAAGGGCAGGAGCAGAAAATCTCCTTTTACACAGCTGATTTGAAAGGGGAATATGAAATTCTGGTTCAGGGATTAGCAACCAATGGGAAAAGAACATACTGGCGTAAATCCTGTTTCACAGTGGAGTAAAAAAAAAGGCGGTCTATCAACCGCCTTTTTATATAAGATCATAACCTTACTTCTTTACGAAAGTATGAGTATTGTGGTCAACAGTGGCGCCAGTTGCGTGGTTTTTCACCGTATATTCCACATAGAAGCTTTTGGCTTTGTTGTTGAATTTTCCTGAACCCGTAATGTCATAGGTAACACCCTTATCCGTATAGGATACCGGAATAATATTCACATCGCCGTAATCATCAAAAACATATTTCACAGCCCAGCCGCTGTCCCAGAAATTGTCATTGTTGATTGTAGTTGCATTGACTTTGGTCAGGTTACAGTCATAATGAGCATACCCTGGTTCGTCGCAATCGAATACACCGACGAAGTTGTTGATGTCATAATTGACCGCAACAGAGAAGTGCCAAACCGGCCCGTAAGTCATTACCTTATTGGCATCGAACATGGTAACACTCCAGTAATAAGTCTGGCCTTCCACAACAGGAACTGAAATGGACAACCCGGCATTTTTTGCTTTAAACAATGGGGGTTCTTCTGCTGTCCCAAAGTACACATCAGCAATGGGAGCGTCGCCATCTTTGTCAGTGGATTGCCATTTTAATTCAGCGGTTGTACCGGTAACTTTAACCAGGGCAGCATCCAAAGGTGCAACGGCAACAGGCTCAGAGAAGGCGTAAAAAACCTGTGGAACCGGCATTTCATCCTTGCATCCCTGTATTGCTAATACCACCAAAGACAATGGTAATATTACGAATATCAAATTTTTCTTTTTCATATATCATTTCATTTAAATCATTTAATTCCTTCTATCAGACACTGGAACTCAATTCGATTTATGTCGTCCATTGACTCCAGCCTGATAAAATCAACTGTTATTTCCTGGTTAAGACTTCGTACATAATACGGTTACCTGCGGAACTGGTATACCAGCAGTTCAGGATAAAGGTCTTTGTCACCGGATTATAATAATTGATGGTAAGATCAGCCGGTTTCAGTGTAGCATCGCCGGTCCAGGTATCAAACATACCTCCGACAGAAGCTCCTGAAGAAGGATCAACAGGGGTGGCAATCACTTTGTAGCAGGTGGTACCACCGACAACAACAGTATTACTGGTTATCTCGATTTTAATATCATATCCCGTATAATTACCAAATCCGTTTTTCTGAACTGTTTTGCAATCGACGGTCCAGAATGCCTGATCATTTTCAGCTGGTTCAGTCGGATTGTTGGGACGAATACGGTAACCTACCATGTGGTATGTTCCTGCGTACGGATTGGCTATCGGCAGAGCCAGCAGATATGTTTTCATATTGCTTGCAACCGGGATATCAACGCCTGAAGTTGTTTTGGCTGATTCGATGGAAATGGCAGCAATAAAGTTATCGCAGGCGTCTAATTTCTCAGCGCCCCATACCTTGGCTTTGGCATAACCGTTACGGGTCCCTTTGGCAATGGTAAGGGTCTGAGTGGTCAGCGATACACTGGGATAAGGTTTAAAGTTCTTTTTGTTATCGGCATTATACTGGGTAACCGCAGCCGGATCAATTTTAAAGGTAATGGTAATATCTTCGGCTGGAAGTTCATCCGTGGCAATATTTACCATAAACTCGAAGTTTACGTCACCGGCAACCGGTTGTAAGGCCAATTGCTGAAGGGTAGCTTTCACCACAGTGGCATACATTTTCCCTTTTACGCCATCCGGCCAGTATTCACCCACATCATCTTTCAGACAGGAACCGAAGGCGAATACCAGGGCAAAGGTGGATACAAATAAGATTAATCTATTTTTCATACTTCAATGTTTTAATGTAACAAATTCTTATTAACGGTTCTGCCAGAAAATCTTTGATTTAAAAAGATCAATAGCTCCAACTGCTACAACGTTATCATTGTTGACAGATATTTCCCGTTGCGGATAGAGTAAACGAACCGGAGGAGTAGGATTTTTCACATTCGGATCTTTGGAGAAGGTAAGGAAATTCGGAATACCGGATCTTCTGTAATCTGTCCAGATTTCCACAGGAGCAATACCGTTTAATGAACACCATTTCTGCATCAGGATCAGGTTGATTTTATTAGGTGCAAGATCATAATTCACATTGGTTTTTTCAATTGCGGGGAAAGCAGCGGCTTGGGCTGCAGTCAGGCCCATGTACAAGCAGGACTGGGTCAGCGCTGAATTGTACAAAGCTTTTGCATCACCACTCATAAATCCTCTCGAAACGGCCTCAGCCTGGATGAACAAACTTTCAAAGTCGGTCAACAGGGGGGCCGATTTGTCATAGGTTCCGATCATATGGCCTTTGCTTCCGAGAAGGAATCCCAATTTGGAGGTATTGGCTGCCGTAAGCGGAGCAGGATCGGTGATTCCCAGCGTATTGCCGTCAAATTTGCCACTTGCGGTAGCATTGAAAAAACGGCTCATGCGCGGGTCTTCATTGGCTTTCATGAATTCAACGACATCTTTTCCGGCATTGTGATAGGTGATACCATCCGCATTGGAAGATCCGTTGGGTTGGTAGTACCTGTTGTAGAAAGGATTCATTTTTCCGGCTGAATTGAGGTATCCGGGATTGGAAAGGGCGCCTTCGCCTGCACCAAGATAACCGACCGATGCGGTTGTGGCAATGGCGGTTTTGATGTAGGAATCACGACCGGTCATGCCCGACTGGTGAACCAGCATCCTTAGTTTGACGGTATTGGCAAACTTTGCCCATAAATGTACATCTCCCCCGAATACGATGTCGCTGGAAGCGGGTATTTCGGTGGCATCAGCAGGTAATTCCTGGATGATTTTAATGGCTGCATCCAGCTTAACGATCAGGTCTTCATAAATGGCTTTCTGATCGTCGTATTTCGGCTTCAGGATCCCCTCTTCAGTCTTAAATGCTTCTGAGTAAGGAACATTTCCCCAGATGTCTACCAGGTTGTGCATCAGGTAGGCTTTCATGATCATGGCGATTGCTTTATAAGCGCCATCCTTCGGGTCGGTGGATGATTTCTCTATTTCCGTGAAGTTCTGCCCGGCATAATAATAATTTGAGAACGGGCCTGTATAACTGCTGCTTGTAAAATTGTACTGAACAGTTTGAGCCGGTTGCGAGTATCCGGAGCTGATGCTCCACAGACCATACCATAAGTATATAAAATCGTAGTTTCCCGGTGTATTCATGATCGTAGCGACGCTGTTCAACGCTGCAGGTAAAATCAATTTCGCCGGAACTTCTGAGGCGGTGTTCGGATTTTTCTCATCAACACCCAGAAAATCGGTGCAGGAACTTCCTAATAGCGCCAATGAAATGATCAATGTTAATATTTTCTTATTCATCGTATTATAAATTTTAATATTAGAAAGTGAGTTTTACGCTAAAACCATATATCCGCGTGGGAGGAGTCTGATCTTCAGTTGTTCTGCCAACAGCATTGGAGGTCACACCGGCATTGTTAAACTCGGGGTCTGTCCAGACATTGGTTTTTGGTCTTAACATAAGCAAATTTCTGCCCACAATTCCAATCTGAGCGTCTCTGATGTTGATGATTTTGCCTTCAAACCATGCTTTAACAGGAAGATCCCAGGTCAGGGCAACCTCTCTCAGTTTCCAGAAAGAAGCGCTGGTTACACCACCTCTGGCCTGTGTATGGTAGGCTGAATTTACCCAGAACTGGCGGGAAGCTTCCCTGACCACCACGGAGGTGTTGGGTTCATAAACACCGGGTGAAGTTTCGATGACAGAATTGGGAATGACAAATGACTGCCGGCCATTCAATGCGGAATGTTCGGATGCTCCGGTAAAGTCAAGGGCATTGGCCACCAGGTTATTGATCACGTTGCCTCCGCGGTATTCGGCTAAGGCGCTTAATCTGAAACCTTTGTAGTTAAGGTCGGTGTTAACACCCAGAATATGATTGGGGTTTCCGTGTCCGACAGCCACCAGTGCAGAAGCTGCAGAGGGCAAACCGGAAAATTTGTCCACCACGATGCGACCCTGGGGATCCCGGACCACGTCGGTAACCTTGATGTTCGGGAATTGTTCCCCAACCGTAATATAGGAATCCTGTTCGATCGGGATTTCATCCAATCCTTCCATGATGGATAAAACTTCCGATTTGAAGTAGGCATAATTGAAACCAACATTCCAGGAGAAATCACCCACTTTCACAACAGGAGTGAATTTCAGGTCAACTTCCAACCCTTTGTTTTCCAGTTCACCGGCATTGATCAGTGCACTTGCAAAGCCTGTAGTAGCAGAAATGGTGGCCGGAATGGTCTGGTCAATGGTATTTGTTTGATAAGCATTGGTTTCCAGATGGATTCTGTTCTTCAGGAAACTAAATTCAGCGCCGATTTCAATTTCATTGGTTTTTTCAGGCTTCAGCAAGGGATTGCTTAATGTTGTGTTCAACAAAAAACCTGAATTGCTTCCATACGGGAAACCTGTTGCGGTAGGATAGGAGGGCAGGGTTCCGTACCAGTCGGACAAAGAAATCTGACCGGTCTGTGACCAACCTCCCCTGATTTTCAGGAAAGAGAGCACTTCGTTGTTCACCAGGACCGGGAACATTTCAGACAGTACAACACTGGCATCAACCGCCGGATAGAAGAATGAGCGGTTTTCTTTGACTAACCTGGAATCCCAGTCGTTACGACCGGAAAAGTGCAAAAATGCGTAATTCTTGTATCCAAAGGTAGCATCTGCAAAAACGCCCAGGTTGCTGCGTTCCCTGGTTTCCTGGGTAACAGTCGGTTCACCGACGCGGTTGCTGATGTTGTACAATCCGGGGATCACCAGTGCGGCGGCTGCATCAAAAATGGTCTCATATTTTTGTGAGTAGAGCGATGTTCCAAGAATTCCCTTGAAACTGACCGCGTCAAAATTCTGGTCAAAGGTCATCAGGAAGTCATTGGTCAAAATCATGGTCTGCCTCATCTGGTCGCTCGATTCACCGGCATAGGGTGAAGAAACCCCCATGTGGCCCTGGCTCCAGGGGTCAGATTTGGAGTAGCTGGAGAAGATGGCTTCGTCTTTATAGCTATGGTTGTTAATGGCGTTAAAGGTAACACCGGTGCGGTCAGAGATGGTCATCCACGGCAGGGGTTTCAGGGATAAAAGAACGGATCCGATGACATCATTCCGAACTTCATTGTTCCGTGCATGTTTGATCTGCCAGTAGGGGTTCCCGTAATAGGCATTGAAATAGCCGTTCATTTCAGCAAAAGGATTGTTTTCAATGTCCTTGTAGCGGGAGATCGGCACATGGGCTGGCGTATTCAGTACGTTCCAGTAAACCGGGCGGTCCTGGTACATATCGCCACCGGAGGTACTGGTTTTCGTTTGGGTGAAACTCAGGGTATACTCAGCACTGAAAATGCCGTATTTCCTGTCGGCAGCCATACGGGCGCCGGTTCTGCTGTTGGTGTCATCCGGAACCGTACCTTTTGTCCGAACATCCTGGGCGGATAAGTAAAAATGACCGTTGTCGTCACCACCGCTCACAGAAATGTCGTTCTGGACGCTTGATCCGATATCGAAAAAATTGTAGATGTTATCCAGTCCGGTGTAGGGCACCATCTGATAGGAATCGTCCACCAGTTTTCCACCGAGAATCACCATTTGCCCGTTGAATTCAGGACCAAACTGCTGGTTTTCATAAGAGGTATAAGGATCAGTATTTCTGTCCGGTCCTATCCACATCGTATAGTTATTGTCGGAATTGGACAAGGTTTCACTGGAACCGGAACCGAATCTTTTCTGGAGTTTCGGCAAATAGGAGATTTGTTCAAATGTAGTAACGTTACTGACTTTGACCGTTAACCTGCCTTTATCCCCTTTCTTGGTGGTTACAATGACCACACCATTGGAAGCATCATTTCCATAAAGAGCTGCTGCGGACGCTCCCTTCAGGACGTTGATGCTTTCGATGTCGTTCGGGTTGATGGAATTCAGGTAGGTGGCGCTGATCGGCACTCCATCCAGAACAACCAGTGCCTGGTTGCTGGCCAGGAAGTGGCGGTTACCACGGAGGGTGATTTTGGTGTCAGGCCTTACCCCATTATTAATGGTATTAATCTGCAACCCCGACACTTTTCCGGACAATCCGTTCATGACATTTGAAACGCCGGCAGCAGTGAGTTGCTCATTGTCGACTTTGGCTGTTGCGACTCCCATTTCTTTTGGTTTCCTTTGAATACCAAAAGCAGTAACAACAACTTCATCTACCCCAAAAGTGGCAGGATTCAATGTCACATTAATAGTGGTCTGATTTCCAATGGCTACATCCATAGTTTTCATCCCTACAAAAGAAAATGAAAGTGTTTGTGCATTGTCAGGTACCTTTAATGTGTACTTACCATTCGTGTCAGTGATGGTACCCAGGGTGGTCCCTTTCACGACAACCGAAACGCCAGGAATCGGAGCTCCGTCTTCTGAAGAAGTAACGGCGCCCTTAATATCCCGGGTCTGTGCATACAAGCCCTGTAGCCCTAAAAACAGGAGGGCTAATAACAGCGCGACTTTTTTCATAGAAATAATTTTAAGTTAATAATTAGAATGTAATAATATTCTACAATTCACCAGAATATGCAAAACACTGAATTCCGATCTTCTCCCTATTAGCATCAGAAAACAGTTCTTCATCCCAGTCAATACTGCTTAAACTTTGTAAGTAATTCATCAAAACTGCTTACAGTCCTCAAGCCGGGCAAATTTATAAAAAGAATATTCATTACTGCCAAATAAAATTTAATTTTTTTTGGCGGATTTTAAAAGATTTTAACTAAAATTCAGAAAGGTTACACTGCAAGGGAATTTTAAAATATTGTATTTCAGTAATATAGAGGATTTTGCCAATAATCGGTTACAACCTGCCCTGGGGTATTGCCATACCACCTTACAGGATACTCACCAGTTGATGCAGATCTGTTATAAAATAAGTGGTGGTTTTACCCGTTACTTTCCTCGAAATAGCCGGTTTTTCCCCTGTTATAGTCTCCCTGACCGGCTGATAAAATACCTGGTCAATACCGGATCCTGCAGCACCCAGTATGTCGACTTCCCAGTCGTCTCCTATCATCAGGCTCTCATTTTTCCGGGCATTGCATGATTTCAGCGCATGTCTGAAAATTTCCGGGGATGGTTTAGGTGATTTAATCTCTTCAGAAACGAAAACCCTGCTGAAAAAGCGGGATAAATCACTATTGCCAAGCTTTTTATATTGAACTTCCGCAAAACCGTTGGTGATGATGTGCAGTTCATATTTCTCCGACAGTTTTTCCAGCACCACCCGGGCCCCGTCACACAGACGGGTTTGTTGCGGCATAAGCTCAAGATAATCCCGGTTGAATGCAGTGGGATCAACCCCGGTCATCCCGGTATCGGAAAAGGACAGTTCAAATCTTGACCGTGAAAGCTCTTCCTTCGTGATTTTTTTCTGCCGGTAAAATTCCCAGAGCCGCTCATTGTGGGAGACATACGTATCATAGAACCGGTCGAAATTCTGAAGATCAAGCCGGTAGCGCATAAAATTCTCCTGCAGCGCGTGGTAAGAATTCAGATCGAAGTCCCAGAGGGTATTATCCAGATCAAAGAATAGGTGGCGGTATTTCTTCATTGTCATTTGCTTTGCTGTCATTCGCTGCGCTGTCATTGGCCCTGCGGGCGTCATTGGCCCTGCGGGCGTCATTGGCCCTGCGGGCGTCATTAGCCCTGCGGGCGTCATTGGCCCTGCGGGCGTCATTGGCCCTG
>DAIDJX010000104.1 GCA_027451165.1 Prolixibacteraceae bacterium
AAACAACCTTAGAATAACTTCTTCGTGCATCTTTGTGTCTTTGTTCCTTCTTGGCATAATCCGAGACCACCAGGGCGCTAAGGCACAAAGAAGGCACGAAGTATTTCAATAGTTAAAATTTATGGATGACCAAATTGAATTTTTCAGCCCAGTTCTGTGCTACCATTAATTCATTGGCCAAATCCTTGTCCTCTGCTTCCGAATAGACAGGAAAAGTGACTTCTTCCGTTCCCTTGTTTTTGGGAGTGAAACGCAACGTGATCTTGTTGACCACATCATTGTCATACTTTGAACCGGAATTGAGCAACTCTTTGTTCACAGAACAACGGTTAAACTGTTTTAAATCTGCAATATACAGTTTATGGTCGCCGGGTGTCAGCACCGCAAGAGCTCCTTTGAATCCTTCCCTGTCTATTCCGATAACCTTGTTCTTAAAAGATTCATGTTCGGAAATGGAAATGTTCATTCCTTTGCCAAGGGCTGAAATCTCCTTTTCCAGTTTGCGTTTTCCTGCTCCCTGGGTATGAATGAGGTACCAGATGGGAACAATGATGAGGGCGGTTATAATAATGCCTATTATGGTAATTGAATTCATGATATACTTTTTTAATGGTTGAATTTTGATAAAATTTTGTTTGGTGCCACGAAGGCGCTATGGCACAAAGGGGCACAAAGAACAAATCACTGAATCTCAAATCCTTTTGATTCTTAGTGCCTTAGTGTCTTTGTGGCAAAATTATGAATGGCTGATTGAGCCAGCACCCGGAATATTTGGCTGGCTGGTTTACGAAAATTCGTGGTAGGGAAAGAAAAGTATTGATTTACAGGGAGTAAATGATACTGAGTTGATAACCAGTATCTTTCTGATCACTTTTCTGACCGGCGACTCGAAGAAGCCTTTGCACAGCGTTGACAGGGCCTGCACCCTGATTTCCACTTTCCAGGCTTGTACCGGTGATTCGCTGGTTCGTTGGGGAAGGAAAAAACTGGCTACGGACTCAGCAGAAGGTTGAAAAAAGATCCCCGCGCCAACGCTGTTGTCTGTTGATTTTGATGGATCTGAAGGAATGGCATAAACGAATACGCTGTACAATATCAGCAATTGCGCAAGGATCCACGCTGTGTTTTCCCTGGCCTTTTTCAAACGTTGTATGATCCCGCTTTTTTGCACCTGTACCTCTTCAGCCACATAGTTTCAGCGCACAAAAATAGCAATATTAACTCATCCTAACGGGTGCCGGCATATACTTTAAGCGCTTCTTCCAGGATTTTCAGGCAAACTGCCAGATCTTCCTTTTTCAATACATAGGCAATGCGGGCTTCATTAAGCCCCAATCCCGGCGTAGTATAAAATCCTGATGCAGGTGCCATAAACAGGGTTTGTCCTTCATATTGAAAATCGCTCAGCAGCCACTTGCAGAAATGGTCGGCATTGTTCACCGGCAGTCGGGCAACAGTGTAAAAGGCGCCCATCGGGATGGGTGAAAATACACCGGGAATCCTGTTTAACCCGTCGACCAGGAAATTCCGGCGTTGCAGGTATTCATTGTAATGGCTGAGCATATATTCGTCATCCACCGACAGGGAGGCTTCGGCGGCAATCTGGCCAATGAGCGGGGGACTCAGCCGGGCCTGGCAAAACTTCATCACATTGGTGTGTACTTCCCGGTTCTTGGTCACCAAAGCCCCGACCCGGATACCACATTCACTGTAGCGTTTGGAAACTGAATCAATCAGGATGACATTGTTTTCGATACCTTTCAGGTGAAAAGCGGATATATAAGGGGCGCCGGTATAGCAAAACTCCCGGTATACTTCGTCGGAAAAGAGGAACAGATCATATTTCTTGACCAAATCCCTGATTTTGTGCATTTCTTCCCGCGTATACAGATAGCCGGTAGGGTTGTTGGGATTGCAGATCATGATGCCCTTGGTTTTAGGGGTGATCAGCTTTTCAAATTCCTTTACAGGCGGCAGCGCAAATCCCTCTTCAATTCTGGAGGGGATGGATTTGATCACCGCTCCGGCGCTGATGGCAAACGCGGTGTAATTGGCATAGGCCGGTTCCGGAACGATGATTTCATCCCCGGGATCCAGACAGGCCATAAACGCAAAAGTTACAGCCTCGCTTCCACCGGTGGTGATGATGATTTCCTCCGGACTAACCTCTATCTTAAATTTATGATAATATTTGGCCAGTTTCTGTCGCAGGGACAAAATCCCGTCGCTGGGAGAGTATTCCAGCACCTTTCGGTCGATGTTCCGGATGGCATCCATCGCTACCTGGGGAGAGGGCAGGTCGGGCTGACCGATATTCAAATGATATACTTTAATACCCCGCGCCTTGGCTTTGTTGGCGTAGGGAACCAGTTTCCGTATCGGAGAGTCTGGCATGATGGTTCCGCGGTAGGAAATATCGGGCATTGCTTACAAATATCAGTTTTCGCAAAGATAACATTATCAGATTAATATAACAGTCGTTTAATTTCTGTCAGATTGTTATCAAAACACAAACTTTGCAGATGTTCAGCAATTTGTGAAAGTGATAATATTTGTCATATTTTCAGTCCCTTCATTCATTTAACTTTGCCGCTAATGAATTTAAAAAACAACAGATATGATTATCGGAGTACCAAAAGAGATTAAAGCCAATGAAAACCGGGTTTCAGTGACACCGGCAGGAGTTGCAGAACTGGTTAAAAGGCATCATACGGTTTATGTACAAACCGGCGCCGGACTGGGCAGCAGTTTTCGTGATGACATGTATGTTGCTGCTGGCGCAACCATTTTACCCACCATTGAGGAGGTGTATGGAATTGCTGAAATGATTATTAAGGTGAAAGAACCGATCGAATCAGAATACAAGCTGGTGAAAAAGGACCAGATTATCTACACTTATTTTCATTTTGCCTCTTCTGAAACGCTTACAATGGCCATGATTGAAAGTGGTGCCATTTGTCTGGCCTATGAGACGGTGGAACTTCCCGACCGCTCGCTGCCCTTGCTGGTTCCCATGAGCGAAGTCGCCGGAAGGATGTCCATTCAGCAGGGTGCTAAATACCTGGAGAAAACATTCGGGGGTTCCGGCGTACTGCTGGGTGGTGTTCCCGGTGTACCTCCTGCAAAAGTACTGGTGATCGGTGGTGGAATCGTCGGAACAGAAGCTGCCAAAATGGCTGCCGGTCTGGGCGCCGATGTTACCATCATGGACCTCAGCCTTCCCCGTTTACGGTATCTTGCCGACATCATGCCCGCCAATGTGAAGACCATGATGAGCAATCATTACAACATTTCTGAAATGGTGCAAACCCACGACCTCGTGGTGGGTGCCGTGCTTATTCCCGGCGCTAAAGCCCCGAAACTGGTCACCCGCGACATGCTGAAAACCATGCGTCCAGGTACCGTTTTGGTAGATGTGGCTGTTGACCAGGGTGGCTGTTTCGAAACCACCAAAGCTACAACCCATGCCAATCCGACCTTTACCATTGATGAGGTGATCCATTATTGCGTAGCCAACATGCCAGGCGCTGTGCCAAAGACATCCACCCTGGCCCTGACCAATGCCACTCTGCCTTATGCGCTTGATATTGCGGGAAAAGGTTGGAAAAAAGCATGTCAGGACAATGCCTCCCTGGCCAAAGGACTAAATATTGTGCACGGTAAAGTAGTCTATCAGGGAGTTGCGGAAGCCTTTAACCTGCCTTTTACTTCACCGGATACGGAGCTTGCATAAGTGATAATTTATCCTCTCCGGCAAATTCCGGAGAAAGGACAATAACTGCAACGATCAGAAAACGGAGTTTGGAAAAACTCCGTTTTTTGTGAATAGATATCCCTCAGAATTTCCTGAAGAAAACTTTCCACCATTCCCGATGACTCAGGCATTACCACGGTTGATTTGTCCATCATAACATCTGAGTTCCCCATCCCTTTTTTAACGCTCAATACGGGATATACAGCCGCTTTAACCGGTATACTCCCATTTTCTTGCCTGTGCACGATCCAGGCGTATATCAGCGATTGGATGGCTTCTTTTTTCAATTCTTTCCTGGAAGTGTCGAAGAGCTGTTCAAAAGTGGGAAAGCGCATATTGCCTGACTTCAGGGTGCCTGTTTTGTAATCAACTATCCTGAGTATACCCTCTTTTTCGTCCAGGCGGTCTGATCTTCCTCCTATGCGGAGTTGCCGGATATGGCCATCAATATCGACCTGTAGTTCTGCATTACAGGGTTTTTCAAGTGAGACAAGGGTAATGGGCGCCTGTTCCCGGTCATATTCCAGCACATTCCGGATATAGGCCATTACCGTGGATTTGATCAGTAAGGCTTTGCCTTCCAGTGGTATATCAGTTTCCTTTCCCTTAAACGACTTGTAAAACTCGCTGGTAAAAGCCTCCATTACTGCCTTTTCAATTCTTCCTTTGTCGTTTAACAGGACTGAAAAATCAGCTTCCTGCATGATTTTTCCGGTGAAAGGAAGATACAGTGTTTCCATGGCTTTGTGGAATATATTCCCGAAAACCATACGATCTATATCTTCTTTGACTTCCTCTTCTTCTCTGAGCCCCACCACATAGCTGAGGTAGAATTTCATCCGGCAATGCAGGAAAGCAACAATGGCGCTAGGGGATAGCGGTGTTTCCTTATGATTATAATCGAGCAGACGCCTGGCAGTTGCTTCGGACGAGAATGCTGTCAGTGGTGTCCCGTTGTTTTTCATCAGTGGATAATCGAAATTCCTTTTCACCACCTGATGCGGGGAGTGCAATTCCAGCTGGAAGCCCAATCTGCTCAGTTCTCCGCCCGACAATGCTTCACGGACGCTGTTCCAGGTGGCAGTCACTTCTTCAGTCCGCTGTATCAACCGGTAGAAATAATATGAATACATCGCATCCTGATCGTCAATCCCGGGCAACCCGAAAGCCTTTCTCATGCTGTAAGGGATCATGGATGGAGCAGCATCTCCTTTAGGCCATTCATCCTCATTCAACCCAATAATGATCAGTCGCTCAAAATCGAGACACCGGGTTTCGAGAATGCCCATCACCTGAATCCCCGACAAGGGCTCTCCTTCAAAAGGTACCGCTACCTTGTTGAGGTACTGCATCATCAGGCGGAAGAAAATTGCCGGGGAGATGTCAAAAACTCCGTTCCTGAGATGACGTTCCATGACCGACTCCAGTTTTTCAAGCGCCAGATAGGTGGCATAAATAGTCTCTTTCAGTATGGTATTTTCCGGCTGCCTGGTGACCTGGGTGTAAAGTTGCCGCAGCAGGTTCAGAAAATAACCGGGATACGCTGCAACGGATTGGGGCAGGGTGAAAATACACTGGTGCAATCCTGAAAAGAAGAGCTTTTCCGGAGGAATGTAAATCAGGTTTTGTTCCTTCCACTCCTTTGTGGCAGCGTTCACCTTATCTGTTTCCAAATCACGCAGCAGCTGATGGGAAAGGAGATCCAGCACAGGTTTAAAATAAAACCCGTCCTTTTCTTTTCCCGGAGCTGTCCGCCGCAGCAAGGTTGTAATCAGGTTCAGCAGGCTCACCACCGGGGAATTTTTCACAGGATAACCCATGGTGACATTCACCGGCGGGGCGTCAGCGGGAATGGCGCCCAGGGTGTGGAATAAAAGAGATTCATCGGCCAGCACGACCGCGGTATGGTCAAAACGGGTTGAAGTATCCTCTCCGGTAGTTTTCAGTATTTCAGGGATAATCTGGCTCTGACCGGTCAGGGAGGGGAAAGCCACCAGCTCAATTTTCTTCTTCCTGCTGAAATGGTCAGTCTGAAGGAGGAAATCGGGTGGGGGAGGAAACAGTTCCAGGTTTTCCCTGATAAATTTTCCGGCTGTGTTTACCGGGTTGTTAAGATAATAGTCGTCATAATCCCACAGGAAAACAGCTTTGCCTTCGTTTCGCAGGTGTGAAAACACCTGTTTTTCGCACTTGTTGAGGGCGTTCATCCCTATGATCACCTGGTTTTTACGGGGAAGTTGGTATTTCCCGGATTGCAGCTTGCTCAGCCCGTCCCGCATAATCATTCCGGCATATCCTTCACCTGTGGAATGTAGTTTTTCCCTGAATCCTGAATAAATGCTGCCCAGCTTTTCCCAGATGAACAGAAAATCCTTCTCATGTTCAAACTGCTCCCAGCTTTTCAGGGAACCCCAGAACCGGACAATGGTTTTTTTCTGCTCCTCTGTCAGGTAATCAAAGTGAAGTTCCATCTCCTTCAACGACAGTAAATTACGGAAGAGATCCTCTGCGGGGACCAGGTATTTGTCGATGTCGTCAAAATCAGACAGGAGAACTTCTCCCCAGAAGTAGAAATCGTCAAAGCTTTCTTTGGTACCGGTTTCCTTCACATAGACTTCGTAAAGGGTGGCGATCAACCTGAGTGGATCAGCTGCATGAAGCTCCGACATGGCACAAATCCACTCGTTCACCGGAATGACCTGTGGACCGATGACGGCATGGGGAAGACGTTCCCTCAGGTAGGCGGTAAAAAAGAGGCCTGAACGCCGGTTGGGAACAACGATTACCGTTTCCTTCAGTTCATCGCCATATTTTCGCAGGACAAATTCTGCACAGGTTTCCAGAAAGCGTTGCATTTAGTATCCTGTCTTTTTCCCTTTCATGATGGCGGGCAACCCTTTATCCATCCATTCCGGCATGGGATCGCCCTTCAGGTAGTGGTTGAAAAACTGGAACATCCTCTTGTCGAGATCCATACGGTTGGCCCAGCTTTCTCCTTTCAGGTTGTGGGGTTCTCCGTTGTAGGAGAGCATCCACACGGGTTTGTCGAGCCGGCGAAGGGCGGTGAAAAGTTCAATCCCCTGGTACCAGGGCACAGCGCCGTCGTTGTCGTTGGCCATCATCAACAGGGGCGTATGGATGTCAGGCGCACGGAACAGGGGTGAATTCTCAATGTAATGCATTGGCTTTTCCCAGAGGGTGGCACCAATGCGGCTTTGGGTATGCTCATACTGGAACATACGGCTGACGCCTGTTTCCCAGCGGATCCCGCCATAGGCGCTGGTCATGTTGCTCACCGGCGCGCCGGCCATGGCCGCTGCAAAAAGATCGGTGCGGGTAATCAGCCAGGCGGTTTGGTATCCGCCCCAACTCTGCCCCTGCAATCCGACTTTTTTCAAATCGACATAAGGTCTGGTGTTCGCCAGATGATAAACCCCGCTCACTATCGCATCATAGGCGCTTTGTCCCGGATAGCCAATTTTGTAAGTAATATCCGGGATAAACACCAGGTAGCCATTGCTGCAATAAAAAGTCCGGTTGATGGTGGATTGGGAGGGTTTTGGAGCGCTGTGCCGGTACAATCCTTCCGAATTCTTTTCGTAATAATAAATGATCATCGGGTATTTTTTCGATGGATCCAGATTTTCCGGCTGGTATAGGAGCCCTTTCAGGGTTTCCCCGGAAAAGGAGGTCCATTCCACCATTGTGCAGGTAGGCCAGATGTATTCCTTTTGCTGCGGATTGGCTTCGCTGATCCGGCGGGCGTGCGCGAATTCTGTATTGCTGATCCACCAGTCAGGGAACGCTGAGACCGTCTCCCTGGTCCAGATCAGCTTATCACTGTTTTTTGCTTTTCTGGGAATGCCGAAGCTGCATTTTTCCATGACCAGTTTAGCCGGTTCCCTGGCCTGACCAAAATCAGCCTTGCAGAAGCCGCTTTCCATGTTCTGCTCATTAAAGGCGCTGAGAAGGCTAAGCTTTCCGGAAGGAATATATTCCTCTTCCGGATTGGTTCTGACATAACGGTATCGGATCTTGTTTTTCCTTCCTGAAGCAAAGGTAACACTAACCGGTACTTTTTCTCCCGACGGATCAAGCTTCCAGATGTCGTAACGGTCGTACAGGAAGACAAAGCGGTCGTTTTCGGCCCATCCGGCAATGCCGTATGGGCGAGGGTAATCAGGCATATCATTTTCTTCCTGGCAAAAGGCTACCGGGATCATTTTGGTAAGCGGAACAACTTTCCGGTCTTCAGGATTCGTTGAACGGGCGTACCAACAGCTGTCTTTGGGCTCGTACCAGAGGAGGTATCGTCCGCCCGGTGAGAGCGAGTTCCTTTCCTTATCTCTGGCAATCAGTCTTTTGCCACCGGTGTTTACGTCGATAAGGTAATAATCGCTGTTGGCATCCCCTTTCCAGCTGCTCTCCCGGAGGTAAGGCTGGTTGTTGCCGCCCAGCGCCAATTGACCGTTCCCCTTATTGATCGTGCTCACCTCCCTGATCAGGGTATCCCCCAGTTGGACTACAGCCCGCGATCCGAGGTGGTATACAGCCAGATAGCTCCTTTTCTTCTCTCTTTCCTGTTCCACTTTCTGCTGCGGTTGCAGAGCGACATCTTTCCAGTTCCAGACATCCAGTCTGGCCTTTTCCTCCTCCGGAATGGTATCCTTCGGCTCAGGCAGCGGTGAAGGGGCTGTCCCAAAAAAGAGTTTCGTGGCATCCTGAGAAAACCAGCAATTCCCGTTTTCACTGGGGGACCAACCTGATGGCAAAGCTTCATCCGACTTTTTCAGGACAAGCACCGGACTGCCCTGACCTGTTTTTCCGAGAAACAGCGCATATGTTTTTTGCTGTGCGGTGTCACGGGAGTGCAGGAAGGCATAGTTTTCACCCGTTTCGGAGGTGACCACCTTTTTGATAAATCCCTCTTCTGAAAATAGCTCTTCCGGTTTTTTCTCTGTGGGGTCGTATTTTTTCAGACTGGAACGGGTACCTGTGGAATCTTTCTGCTGCTGCACAAAATAGAGGGAACCCCCTTTTTTTGGCCAGAGGAATTCGGTCACCCGGTGAAAAATGGTGGTGTCCCCGCCTTTGATGTCGTAAATGATAAGATCATCGCCGGGCTGTTTGACCGGCTTGGTTTTCCGGGCAGCTTTGGAGGTGTCTTTTACCGCTTCTGCTGTTTTAAGGAAAGCGACGGCCAGGGCGTTCTCCTCCGGAAGGGTGACCGATTTCAACTTCGGAAAGCGGACAACTTTGTTTTCCCTGGTCCGGAAAATACCGAGACTGTCCTGTGGCATATCCTCCCGTTTTACTTTCCTGATTTTGGCTTTCCGGAGTGAATCTTCCGGCTGGGTAATGGTAAAAACTACCACTTCGTCGCTGCCGCCAATCTCAGCTTTTTTCCCGCGGGGGATGGTGTCGGATTTTCCGGAGGAATGCCAGACGACCAGTATCCCGTCACCTTTTTGAGGATTGACCTCGTAGGTCACCAGGTTCCCGGAGGGCGAAATTTTTGTATTGTCCACCGTTTTCCATATGGCGTATTCTTTTTCTGTGAGCGGTTTTTGGGAGGGATTTTGTGCAGTGACCCCGGTTGAAAGCACCAGGGCAGCTAAAAGAAAGATTAATTGTCTATTCAGCATACAACGACAGGTTTTTTCTTCAAAAATAGTTTTTCATGGGGGATTAGATTGCAGAAAAGTAAAATTTCGCGGATTTCGGAATTTTTCAGGAGAGCAATTACTTCCGGAGGATCTTGTCCATTGTTTTTCCTTTGGCCAGCTCGTCGACCAATTTATCCAAATAACGGATCTGCTGCATGAGCTTATCTTCGATGGCTTCCACGCGGTATCCGCATATCACCCCTGTAATTTTGGAGGCATTGGGATGGATCTGCGGAGCATGGGCAAAGAAGGTTTCTAAGCTGGTATTCCGGTCGATCTGTTCCTGCAGGGAGGAGGGATCATAACCTGTGAGCCAGCAGATTACCTCGTCCACCTCAGCTTTTGTGCGGCCTTTTTTCTCCGCTTTCTGAATGTAGAGCGGGTAAACTGTGGAAAAGTGCATTTTAAAGATTCTGGAATTGTCCATTTCCGGTTTTCCCCAGTAATTATGGGTATTGTATTAGTGATTTAACTCCTTAAAATTTCCGTTGCCGGATGTTTATCTCGCTGATAACTGTCAACCTGTTTTTAAAATTCATTTTGGTTGACATTAATAACTGAATGAGATACAACGCTGGTTCATCAGGTTGAAAAGAATCCCATCTCAAATAGATTACACCAGCAGTTGGCTTATACCCTTTTTTGAAGATAAGCTCACCATAGTCACGGTCGAAAGTCAATATTGTCCGTTCCTCTCTAATGGCAATACCAATTACTTCACTATCCAGAATACCGGAATATTCCTGTCCAACCGCGGTAATGTCAAAACCTGCATCTTTTAAAATTTTAGTGCTTTGCAGGGGAAAGTTCTCGTTAGCCAGGAATTTCATTAAGCTGTTTTCAAAGGTTTTTCAAAGAGCAATCCATCCTGCATGATGTCCTGAATATAGGCAAAAACAGCTTGAAGGTTTTCTTTAGTGAGTCGGGGATAATTCTCAAGAATCTGATCTTCTGTCCAGCCCGATGCAAATAATTTAATAATATGCTCTATTGAAATCCGTGTTCCTTTAACCACTGGCTTTCCCAACAGGATATTATCATCAGTCTCTATCACTGGTGTCTATTAAAATATGTTAATAAAATTTGAAGTCCAATTGCAGTTGGCTATCGTCATCCTCATCGGCACT
>DAIDJX010000105.1 GCA_027451165.1 Prolixibacteraceae bacterium
CATAACTGTAGCCTCCATACCAGGCTGATCTGGCTCCTTCTTCCGCCGAAAAGGCAAAGTAAGTACCGTCAGCCCAGGGTCTGTTTTGAGTCACATCCAGGTAACGGCTATTTTCCCTGAGAAACACTTTGATAAATTCTTTTCCGAGGGTATCAGGCCGGGTAGTCTGATAAACACGTATCATTTTCCCGACCGATTCAGGCATTTCTGCAGGCACATGCCCTCCTGCAAACCCGGAAGGGTAGGAGTTTTCATCGTAAATCCAAACCTGCATCCCCAGTTTTTTACCAGTTTTTACCGCGTAGTCAAAACGGCTGAGCCATTCCTCCGACAGGTAAGGGGTGATCAGTCCGGGTCTCGGATGCACAAATACTCCTCCGATTCCCTTTTCTTTGAAGTCGGTCAGCTGTTCTGCAATCTGTTTTTCCGTGATGCGGTTGTTCCAGACCCACAGAGGCATGCTCCGGAATTCTGCCGGGGGATCCCGGAATAATGCCAGGACGTTTTCCCTGGTATCACTGGTTACAGACTGCTGCCTGCAATTCCATAGCAATGGGAGAAATGAAAGGAAGATAAATACTTTCAGATAGTTCATAATCATAGGATGCAATTCTATAACATTGGATCAGCAGATGGATATTATCTCAATACCCAGTAAATCAGCGATTTTCCGGAGTACGCCAGCCTGGTGCCCCGTTCCGATGGCGCAATGGTGCGACGGACCGGCTTTGGACCAGCGGTCGATAAATTCACGTGCCGGAATGGAGAATTTGTAACGGGAGTTGGTGTTTCCGATTTGCAAAGTTTCGCCTTCCACGGAGTGACCTTCCGCAACCAGGAAACAGATTTCCCCTTTCCTGTTCTGACACACGGATAACACGGTAACCGGACTGTTTTTGACCTTCATCTGTATGGAAAGTCCTTTGCCCGGTTTGCCATGGAAAACGGGTACGGGTACCAGTCCCACTTTCCCTTCTGCAATTTGGAAATGCGCCGGACCGTCATGTCCCAGTAAAACTATATCGTCCTGGTAATCAATGCCGTAAAATTCCGAAAAGGAGCCTCCGCAATCCAGCAAATCAAGGATTTTCATGGCCTGAACATTTTTTACCTCATATTCTCCGGCAACCGGAACATGGTTGCCGGTGAGGAGCGTGAATCCCGGGATCAGGGAGGTCACTATATTTTCGTAGGCCGGATCTCCTGCCCCTTCATAATAGTATGCCAAAGATCCAAGCCGGTATTGTTCTGTCAGTTTGTCCAATGCAACAGAAGTACGGGCTGCCCTTTCCAGTTCTTCGGAATCGCATTCCCCGGATACCTGAAACTCCTTACGGAAACTGGCAATCTTGCCCGCTATTTCACCGGGAAGCACCTCATCCCTCCATTTTTTCAACATACCGAACTCAATGATCTCAAAGTGATTGCCAAAGGTGGCCGATTGCTGGGCCAGGTCGCTGTAAACATCCAACATACCGCAGTAATAATGTCCGAGCAGTCCCACCCGGTTTCCTTGCATCCCTTTCACCACTTTCATGGCGCTGAGCCATTCCGACAACTCTTTCCAGACGTATTCTTCCCCCAGATAGCCGGAAATCAGGTGAAAATCAATCCCTGCCCGTTTGAAAACGCTGGAGATCTCCGGTACACAACAAGCCTGGCAGTTCTCCAGCCAGATGCCGGTCATCAGGCCTCTGTCTCCCAGGGCATTGAAACTTTTGTAATCAATGGCTGCCGCAGGTTGCAGGTTGAGTACGATGACCGGAACCTTTATGCCCTGAGCAACCGGCAACACTGTGGAGGAAAGGGCATAGGTGGAAATGTACAGAAAGACAAGATCCACGTTTTTCTCCCGGAACAACTGCACAGCATGTTGCGCTTTCTCCGGGTTGTCCACCATTCCGGCATCAACTACTACCACATCAAATTCTGTGATCTTGTTACTGATCAATTGCTGGTATGCTGTTAAATGATCCAATAATCCTTCAAACTGACCCCAGTAAGTGTCGAGGCCAATGCCGAAGAGGCCGGTTTTCAGCTTGTTTACCATGGTTAATATCTGTATTCCAAAACGGTTTCGAAAAGAGCCATTATATTTTCAAGCGGGGTATCGGGCTGGATGTTGTGCGCCGGTGCACAGATGTAGCCCCTGTATTTTCCAAAGAGATCGATTCTGCGCCGGACCTCGTCTTTTATCTTTTGTACCGGTCCGTTGGGCAACAATTCCTGAATGTCAATCCCGCCGAAGAAGATCAAATCCTTCCCGAATTGGTCTACCAGGTTTTCAGGGTTCATTCCGAAGGCCAGGGGCTGCAAAGGGTTGAGGATATCCAGCCCGATCCCGATAAAGTCGGGAATGAAGGGTACGATGGAACCGCAGGTATGCCAGGCGATTTTGATGTCAGGATTGACTTTTCTGAACTCTTCAAAGATGATTTTAATCCTTGGTTTGAAGTGCTTTCGCCAGGTTTCCGGATCCATGATGATGCCCGATTGTGAACCAAAGTCATCGCCTGCCCAAATGATGTCGGCGCCAGCTTCAATCAGCTTTTTCCCGGTGACCAGGTTGATTTCCATGATTTTATCCAGCAAAACCGGGAGGTATTCCGGTTCCATCAACAGGTCGGTAAGCAGTTTCTCCAATCCGGTCATGTACCAGGCCGTTTCGAATATAGTGGTTTCCAGATCTCCTACAATGGCATAGCGGTCTCCGTATTTACGGGCAGCGTTGTATGCCTTTTCAAACCGGGAGGGCAGGTTGGGATCAAACCAGTCATATCCGGTAACATCCTCAGCGGTTTCAGCCATGGCCAGCGGAAAACGGTAAAACTCGTTGTATAGTCCGGCATTTTTGAAAACCATACCATATTCGTTGGTAATCAGCCCTTCCGGAGAAACCTGCGTTGGTCGCTCGGCGGGTGTGCAGGCCGCAATACCCACACAATCATTTCCGAGGGAAATAAGCAGGTTGGTATGCGAAATCCTGGTGGAAAGCAGGGAATCCTCCGGAGGTTCAAAACCCATTCCGACATATTGAGACAAAGCTTCCGCCACCTGCGGTGTCAAAGTGACAAACAATGGTGGCCGGTCGTGTGGCTGGCGGTTGATGGCCGCGATAACCCGTTCTTTTGGTGTCATATTATTATTATTTGATTTCAAATGCTGCCCATAAATTACTGGCCGACAGTTGGATGGCCTTTGTCAGGTTTTCCCTGGCGCCTGCCATATCCCCGGTTCCTTTTGCTCCCAGTCCGATGAATAAATAAGCATTTGATCTCCAAACGCTTTCAGTCTGTCTTTCCCCGAATTTGGCAAAGAAATCGGGTTCTCCGGCCTGACTCAGCATATTTTTCCCCCTGTCGGTCAGGGACTGGAAAAGTTGGATGGCTTTTTCTTTTTCCCCGAGTTTCGCAAGGCTAAGACCCTGGTAATAGCGGCTGAGACCTGCTTCTTTTACCTGCTGGTTGGCTGATTTGGAGAAATACTGCCGGGATTGGTGCTTTTTGCCGAGCGCTTCACAGGCACAGGCAATGAAATAGTTGATCTGGGGATCACGGGCGCCGGCTTGTTCATCCTCCGCTTTCCGGTTGATTATTGCCAGAAACTGCTCCAGCGCCTGCGGGTACTTTTGCTCCTTCATCCACTGGCTGCCCAGCAATAAACGGGCATCCACCGTCAGGTCGCTGATACGGGAGCTCCCTTCCCGGAAGTGAAAATTGCTTTTTTCCAGCAGACTGACCGATTTTTCCACTTGTCCGGAAAGATTCAGTACCTGTATATAGCGGACAAAAGCATCGTCCCTTTTTTTTACGGTCTCTGCGGCACCCTCAAAAAGGGATGCACGGGTGGCAACAGGGGTATTGTTCCTTTCATAAAGTACATCGAGTTCTGCAAAGTAAACAGGTTCATTTTTATTCAGGCTGATCGCTTTTTCATAGGCAGCGATTGATTTGCCCCGCTCTCCGGAAAAGTTGTTGTAGCCCCAGCCCAGGTTGCGCCAGGCAATGGCCATTCCGGGGTCAAGAGCGACTGCTTTTTCCCAGTAGCCGATGGCTCGTGCGGGTTGCTTGTCAAACAACAGATTACCCAGGTAGTAGTATGGTTTGGCCTCTGCAGGCAGGGTCTTTGCCGCCAGCAGCAGAACCTGTTCGTCTTCTTCCCGGAAAGGAAATACATAATCCACCGGAAGCGCAAAGGCCTTTTTGAAAAGTTGTTCTGCTCCCGCCTTATTCCCCTCACGCTGCTTTAACCATCCCAGGTAACAGTAAACCAAAGGATTTTCTCCCCTGAAGCGGCTCATTACTGCTGTTGCCTCTTCATAAAACCCATCCTTCAGGTAAGAAAGGCCCAGTTCGAGGTAATTCTGGTCGAAATTCCGCATTTTGCGGGTGAGATCTTCGAGGGCTGCCGGGGATAAGGTACTCAGGTACAATTCAAAACCGGCCCTGAAGTCCAGCGGATCCTGAATAAGGATTTCTTTCACCAGTTTTTCTGCTTCCCCGTTTCTTCCCAGTTTCCGGAGTATGCTTGCTTTCAGGCAAAGGGCAACATTGTTTCTGGTATTTGCCGATAGCGAATGGTCCACCTGTTCCAGCGCTTTGGGGTAATCACCCTTCAGACAGGAGATTCCGGCTAACTCAAGGTAAGCAGCTGAATGCCAGGCATAATCCCAGCTGGCACGGTAAAGCGTATCAGTGGCTTCTTCATACAATCCCATCGCTTTCAGGGTAATGCCGTGTAAATAAAGCGATTCCCCATCCGAGGGACGCGTGTAGTCTTTGGTGAGTCTATGTATGGCTTTTGAATAAAAGCTCCTGGCTTTTTCAAATTCCCAATTTTTCAGATGAATGGTTCCGACCGCCGTATTGCTGCGGATATCCCCCGGATCCCGTTTCAGCGCCTCCTGGAAATAATCCATCGCCTTCAGTGTGGGATTGTAGAATTGCAGAATCCTGCTTCCGGTTAGGTAAAGCTCTTCCACCGTTTCCATCTTTTCCGGAGGCGCAGGTTTTTTTACTTCCTCCGGAAGTTTTTCGACCGGTTTCACCGGAAGGGGCTGGTAGGAAACCAGCACTTCCCCGGTTTTTGAATTTGTCATTTCTGTGGAAAAGTTGGTCAAATCGCTGTCGCCTTCCCAGGGAATAAAAGTGGTGAAGGCTTTTTCAGGGGAAATGGCGGTTTGCTTTTCAAAAACCACTTTATTTTTTCTTTTAAGGACTATTTTGACATCGGGGACTTGCTGGGTGGAATAATAGCCCAGAAAGAGTTTGTTATCCGGAGTCTTTTCCAGGTTAACTGCGCCATTCAGGTTGGCATTTTTAAATCCCCTGATATCTTTTACCGGGTACCAGTACTGCCGGAAGGTTTTTACCTCATACGGACGGATCCAGCTGTAATCGGGCTGGTTATCGGAAAAGGCGCCGACCATGATTTCCACATAGGGGCCGCTGTTTTCGGTAAGCCGGCCTTCTGTGGCTTGTCCGTGTGGCCCGGATCCCCATTCCCACAATTTCGCCCCCTTCACAATGTTGTGATCGCCGATGTGAACCGTTCCTGTCTCTTTTCCATGGTCATAGCCACCCATAAAGTCTTCTTTCAGGTCCCAGGCAAAATAGGAGTTCTGATGCACTGAGTTTTCCCAGTAACTGATGTCCACACCGCGTGTAAAATCTTCACCATTATATACTTCAGTGGAATAAGGCCACCGGGTGAAGCTGTTTTTGGCGTGGTAGGTGGCTACCGTGGTCGAGGGCGGGAAGATTACCTCGTAATCCTTGTTTGTGTGAGCGGCGACATTGGCCCAGTAGAGAAAGGTATGGGTGAGGGGTGTGGAATTGATGATCTTCACCTCATTCATAAAGTAGGACTTACCAGGGAAAGCAGTAATGCCCAGTGTCCAGCGCATGCGGTGCCGGGGCTCGGTTTCGCCGATTTGAATGGTTTTACTGCCATCAGCACGTTCAATCAGCTCATAATCCACCGGCAAAAAAGTTGAGGCACGGTGGTGGTGAAGCACACACCATTCAATGCCTCCGGAAACCCAGGCCCCTGTCATGCCGATGTTGGACGGCTTTACCACATCGTTCTTGTAAATGAAGTTATATCCGTTGGTCTTGTCGGTGGCATAGTAGAGTTTTCCGCCGATTTCCGGAGTAATGCAAAGTTTAATGTATTCATTTTCAAGAATAAGCGTCTTCCATTCCTTATCGGTCCGCTCGTTCGAAATCATGTCGTTCAAGGCATAGGGATAGATTACTTTTGATGCACCCTGGTACGATTCTCCCCGGAAGAATATGGGGTTTTTCTCCGGAGGGAGGACCGGCCAGGTCGGAATGGTCCAATTTTCCTCTGAAATTTTCACCTGGGCAAAGGCTGAAAAGGGTAAGTAAATCAGAACAATGAAAAGTGGAAGAATTAGATTAAACCTGCGGCAGATGCATTTCATGGTTTTGTCATCAATAAATATCGGTTGTTACAAATATATGGAATAGCTTTTGGGAAAAAGTAGTTCTTGTGAAAAAGATATTGATGGAGGTGCTGACATATTGATATCTTTACAAAAAAAATCACAAGTTATGAAACGAATACTTTTCCTTATTCTTCTATTCTTATATTGTGGACTGTCATATGCGCAGACCACCGACAATGGAATTCTGGTGATGGATGAGTTTATGGTGCCTTCAAAACGCCAGCACATTGAAATCCCGGGATTTGACGGCTTTCAGGCCCTGAAATGCGATTTTCACATGCACACGGTCTTTTCCGACGGCAATGTCTGGCCGGCGGTCAGGGTAGGAGAGGCATGGGTTGAGGGCTTGGATGTAATTGCCATAGCCGATCACATGGAGTATGTGCCGCACAGTGACGATGTGAAAGTGGATTTTAACCGTTCTTATGAACTGGTTAAAAGCCTTGCCGCTGATCGGAACATAATACTGGTTAAAGCCGCAGAAATCACTCGTCAGACGCCTCCGGGGCACTTTAATGCGCTGTTTATTCAGGATGCTTCGGCATTACTTCCCGGGAAAGCCGTTCCGGAGAATGATAAGGAAGCAGTAGCAAAAGCTGTCGCCCAGAAAGCATTTATTTTCTGGAACCACCCGGGTTGGAAAGCGGAAAGCATTAAAGGGTCTTATGATTGGATTGATTTTGTGGATCAGCTTGACAAAGAGAAAAACCTGCATGGTATTGAAGTTTTCAACGGGGATAATTTCTACAGAAAGGCGCTGGACTGGGCTGTTGACCACAACCTGACCGTTATGGCCAACACCGATGTTCATGGTCTGACAGCGATGACTTATCAATTGGGGGATAACAGTCATCGTACCATGACGCTGGTTTTTGCCAAAGAGAGAAGTGAAGCGGGAGTGCGCGAAGCCCTCGAGGCTGGCAGAACGGTTGCCTGGTGCGGCAAATACCTGGCTGGTAAAGAAGCCATCATGAAGAATTTGTTTCAGGCCTGTGTCAATCCTGGAAAGCCATACCAGAAGAAGGGAACCACCCGCTACTTTGAAATCAGCAATCAAAGTGATCTTTACTTCGAGTTAACCCGGAAAGTAGACAACCGTACGGAAACCATCCTTTTATATCCCCGTTCTTCACAGCTCCTCACCGCAAAAGATGGGGAAAATTCCAGGGAATATGAGGTGGCCAATGCATTCGTGCGTGGCAATCAAAACCTGAAGGTTCAATTTACATTGGGAGATTGATTTAGTAGAGACGCCAGACCTGGCGTCTCTATTATGCAAAGACGCCAGACCTGGCGTCTCTGCATAATGTAATGAAATAAATGTCGGATTACCGGCCTGTTTGTTTGCAGATTTTCACTGCCTGCGGATTTTTATCTATCCGTACCAGGTAAATACCGTCTTTGACATCCTGCAGACAGAGTTTATTCACCTGACGGGCTTCTTTTATCCTGATTCCCATGGTGTTGAATACCTCTACGTCGGCTGGCTGTCCAGATTTTACATAGATATAGCCATTGCTGTAATAAACGTTTATTTTTCTGATCAGGTCAGATGACAGCACCATGACATCGGTTCCTGAAAGCCTTATCCGGCCGCTGTAATATATCGAAGCAAAGCCATTGTTGCGATCGGCGCTCCAATAGTACTCCACCTTTTTCAGGTTACGGAGGGCATTTGATTTTACATCGAACGAAATGGTATCGCCAATCCTGACTGCCTGTCTTAGTCCGTTGATTTTTGAAGGATCATAAGGATAAGATAATGCGCCATCAAACGACATGACCATAACTGCCCTGATCACTCCTCCCGACTGATCCCAGAAATGGCTGGTTTTTTGGAGCGCATCCTGCCCGGCCTGATTAGCGCCCCATCTGGCAGTGTAAAAGTTTTGCCAGCTGTTTTTGACCATCCCCACAGAAGCAGAATATTCACTGACATGCCCGTTTTTGAAAACGGCTTTCCCCCCGCCCAGTTCAGCGCTTCGGGCATAAGCCATATTCTGGTAAATCATCCGGAGGTCAGTCCCGGCTGCAGTCCTGTCGGCAGTACTGTCGGCAGCAGATTGGAAAGTCAGCTCATGGCGGAAGGGGCTGACTGGTTGCGCCATGATGTCAAAGGAAAGGGAACCGGGATCCGCCAGTCCGTTTTTATCCAGGTACTTCAACAGCACGTAAAGGTTCCTGCCGTCATGGATGGCTTTCCAGGAAGCCCCAAAGGTTGCTTTCCCGTTCAGGTCATACAAATCTCCCCCTTCCTGGTTGGTTGGTTTGGCAATGAAATTGTCAGGCCCTATCATTGTCCAGGTGGTATCGAAGGCAGTCACATTGGTGACCGGCTGCCAGGCGGGTGGCGCCTTTTTTACATTGACCAGTGGCGCATTGTAGGGGAAATCTGCGTAACCGTTTTTATCCGGATAATCAGGTTCATTGTTCCAGTCCAGGAAACTGATACCATAAATCTTTTGTCCAGTTGACCAAATTGTTGTCAACAAAAACAAACCAATAAAAAATATTTTCTGCATAAGATGGTAAATCCCGTAGACGGGCAAAATTAGGAAAACCAGTTTAGATTATAAACGGATAAACGTTTAAAAAATTACTCAGGTTCAATATAAAGGAATATGTTCATTTATTTCACCTCAATCGGGCCAACCCATTCTGAAGTACCGTTTTCATTGATGGCTTCAATGGCAAAGAAATAACTCTTTTCCCTGTCCATTGTTTTCAGCCAGTAATCATTCGCTGTGAGCACCATGACCGAATTGTAAAGTTTGTCCGGTTCCGTTCCCAGGTAAATGTTATAAGCCCAGGCATCGGCTGATGGATACCATTTGAGCCATGCACTCCGTTTGTCTTTTTCTGTCCGCAGCACAACAAATCCTTTCACCTTTTCCGGTTTCTGCCCGTTCCCAAGTCCGAACACCCTGAATCCGCTGATGGCAAATTTCCCTTCCGGAACATGGATGTTCTCCAGCCTGAGGTACCTGGTTTTTATCGGTGTGGCAAGTTCAAGGTAATCATGGGGAACATCGGTCAGATTTTTGCTTTTATCCACCAGTATTTTCCATTTTTTCCCGTCAGATGATTCCAGAATTCTATACTGATGGTAAATGCCTTCCTGCTTTCCGAGGAAGGTAACATCCTGGTCAGCATAATTGACCTGGATAGCCCTGACGGTCATCACTTCACCCAGGTCAGTTTGAATCCATTCTCCGGGATTTCCTGTGGCAGCCGACCAATAGGTTTTGATGTTTTCATCCACAGCCAGGTTGGGCAGGAAGCCACCGAGGGTGGAGGATACCTGGACTGGTTTCTGGTAATTCAACAGCATCCATCCGGTAAACCGGGAAAGGTGGTGATCAGCCGGACCTTCCGGAAGCCAGGTGGGGTAATCCCCGAAAGCCTGGTTGCAGTACATAACTCCCTCCTTATCAAACCCGGAGGGCCAGATACCGAGCCGTCTTTCGAAATTATTTTTAACAGAAATGGAGATGGTCGACACATGCCAGTAGTTGTTCCAATGATCCTGAAAAGTAGCGCCATGGCCGGCGCCATTCGCAAATCCTCCCGGTTTGTAGCTGAAAGGCATGGATTGAGGGGTAAAAGGCCCCAGCGGTGTGTCACCCACGACCACACCATCGGCATACCCGCTGAATTCCGTTCCGGGTGCTCCGTACTGAAGGTAGTATTTCCCGTTGTGTTTGGTCATTTCAGCACCTTCCATAAAGGGATCCAGGAAAGTATCGTCATAATGCTCTCCGAAACGTTGCCATCCATAGCGCCAGGGTTCCAGCAAATACATTTCTTTCCGGGCGCCCAGGGGTTCCATGGTAAGCCTGTTCAGCTCCACCCCATAAAGCGGATAGCGGTTGCTGCTGCCATTGTACATATAGAATCGCCCATCATCGTCGGTGAAAAAGGCCGGATCCCATCCCCCGATGGAAAACCTTTCCACCAGGGGTTTCCATTCATTGCTTTTCGGATCGGTACTCATCCAGATGGTGAATTCAGAAGTATAGGTGGAACCGAAAACCAGCATGGTGTCCCCGATGATTCCCACTGCCGGTGC
>DAIDJX010000106.1 GCA_027451165.1 Prolixibacteraceae bacterium
AGAGCGAGGCGGTATGCTGGCTTGATTTCGACGTGGAAAAAACCGGTCCGGAATTTTTCAGCATGGGTGTAGGTGGAAGAACGTATGGTACCATCTGGCCCGACCGTACCCCGCAGCCGGAGATGTGGCAGATAAAAAAATCGGCACAACCGGTCTCCGTGCAATGGAGAGATGAAAAGAATGGCGAGGTGGAAGTATGGAACCGGATGCACTTTTCAAACACATCGGAACTGGATGCGGTCTGGCAGCTACAGGAGGAAGGGAAAGTCATTCAGGAAGGGAAACTGGTAACTGCTGTGCCTGCGCTGGGCAAAGAGGGATACACCATTCCTTTCCAACCATTTGACAGGCTTCCCGGGAAAGAATATTTTCTGCTGGTGAGTTTCCGCCTGAAAGAGGATAAATCCTGGGCAGATGCCGGATTTGAAGTGGCCTGGGACCAGCTGCCGTTTGCCGTGCTGCTGGGTCCGAAGGAACCTACGGATTCGGGACTCATAGCTCCTGAGGTCAGGGAAACATCTGATCTGGTTCGGGTCATTGGAAACGGCTTTACCTATACCTTCAGTAAAAAAACAGGTGGTCTGACTTCCATATGGTTTCAGGGCCGGGAATTGCTGAAACAGGAACCAGAGCTGAATCTATGGAGGGCACCGCTGGCCAACGATCTGGATTCCTGGACAATCTGGCGGTCGGGGCTCAGCCGTACACCGGGGATGGGGAATGGCCAGTCCAATACCTGGTTTGCCCATGGCCTTGATAATATGTCAACAACACCGGACCACATGCAGTGGTCAGTTAAAGGCGGAAATGTGGAGCTGGAAATTGAAAGCCACACCTGCAATCCGGGCCGCAGCACCTGTTTTGACAACCGGTTTGTCTACACCATCTCCGGGGATGGGAAAATGAGGGTGGATCATACCGTCACACCCCAGGGAAGGATGCCGGAATGGCTGCCGCGGGTTGGACTTCAACTGGTACTCGACAGTACGTTTAACCGGCTGGCATGGTATGGAAGGGGTCCGTTTGAAACGTATCCCGACCGGAAAACCGGAGCTAAGCTCAATGTGTGGTCAGGATTGGTCTGGGACCAGTATGTTCCTTACCTCATCCCGCAGGAAAACGGAAATAAATCCGATGTCCGTTGGTTTACCCTGAAAAACGGATCAGGCAAGGGGATCAGGATTTCCGGAGAGGCACCCTTCAATTTCAGCGCCTTGCAGGTGGAAAGTGGTAACCTGTCAAGAGCCTTGTATCCTTTTCAGCTGAAACCCTTTGACGGCATCACCCTGAATCTGGATTATGCCCTGAGCGGGGTAGGCTGCACAGCCATCTCCGTGCTGAATGCTTACCGTGTGGCTCCTTCAGTAAAACGGTTTCAATGGGTGCTTGAATTGTTGGATAAATGAGTATAAATTCAGGGCAAAAAATAGTTTCCTTATCATGAGTTTTACCAGAACATCAATTCTTATAGCTCTGACCGGGATTTCCGGGCTTCCGGCAGGAGCGGTGAAACCGGAATCCCTGAAAAGGATGAACATTCTGTTTGTCTTTGCCGATGACTGGGGACGTTATGCAGGTTGCTACAAGGGGCTGGATGGTCGTCCCACCCTGAACGATGTCATTACCACCCCCCATGTTGACCGCGTGGCAAGGGAAGGCATTATATTCCGGAATGCTTACGTTAATGCACCCAGTTGTACCCCCTGCCGGAGTTCGTTACTTTCGGGCCGTTATTTTTTCAACTGCAACCAGGGAGCCATTCTGAATGGCGCCGTCTGGGATGAATCCATCCCCTCCTATCCGCTGATGATGCGGGATGCCGGGTACACCATCGGGAAAAGTTACAAGGTGTGGAGCCCGGGAACACCGGTGGATGCGCCCTTCGGCGAACAACAATATGCCTTTGAGAAAGCTGGCAAAGCGCCTAATAACTTCTCAGAGGAAGCAACCAAAAGGATAGAAAATGGTTTATCCCTTGAACAGGCCAGAAATGAAATTCTGAGCCAGGTAAGGAACAATTTCAATAACTTTCTGGCTGTCACGGAAAAAGGAAAGCCCTGGCATTTTTTCTTTGGCCCTACCACCACACACCGGGTGTGGATCAAAGGCAGCGGGAAAAAACTATGGAATATTGAGCCGGATCAGCTGAAAGGAAAACTGCCGGAATTCCTTCCCGATGTGCCGGAAATCCGGGAAGATGTGGCCGATTACCTCGGGGAATGCCAGGCCGTGGATGCCTATGTGGGCATCCTGCTGGAATGTCTGGAGAAAGCCGGGCAGACGGACAATACGCTGATTGTCCTGAGCGGAGATCACGGCATGCCAGGTGTCACTTCCGGTAAATGCAACCTCTATGATATGGGTGTTGCCATTCCGCTGATCATCAGGGTTCCGGGAGGCAAAGGAGGAAGAATCGTGGATGATTTTGTCAGGCTTCCCGACCTGGCTCCCACCTTTATGGAAATTGCAGGGGTAAAGCCTCCAAAGAATCTATACGGGAAATCACTCCTGCCTTTGCTTGCTTCAGAAAAAAGCGGAAAGGTAGATCCGTCACGCGACTGGGTGATTACAGGAAGGGAACGACATGTTTCCGTTGCCCGGGAAAACAACCTCCCCTACCCCATGCGCGCCTTTCACACCCCTGATTATGTCTACATCCGGAACTTTGAACCTGATCGCTGGCCCATGGGATCTCCGGGAAAAGTGACCGATACCTCCATCCCGGACCAGAACGAACTGGAAAATACCACCCGCGCAGCTTTTGCCGATATGGATGCCAGTCCTACAAAGGCATGGCTCATCCAGCATCGGAATGATCCGGAATGGAAGTGGTTTTATGACATTGCCTTCGGGAAAAGGCCTTCCGAAGAATTATATGACCGAAAAAGTGACCCGGACATGGTAAACAACCTGGCCGGCAATCCGCGATATGCCACCATAAAGAACAAACTGGCCGGACGCCTGATGAAAGAACTGACCCGTGCCGGTGACCCGCGCGTGGCAGAAAATCCGCCCAGGTTTGAAATGCCTCCATTTACTTTACCCTGAAATGAAATTCCAAAATTTATCCAATATGAAAAACATCAAATCAGCTTTTATCGGACTTTCAGCGTTATTTCTGCTGAACATCCAGCTTTTTGCGCAACCGGCAACCCCTTTGGTCAAAGTGATCGTATCTCCCGACCACAAAGACTGGACCTACAAGGTCAATGAAACAGCAAAATTCAGCGTCCAGGTCCTCCGGTACGGAAACCTGATGGAAAATGTTACCATCAATTATGAAACCGGTCCGGAAGTATTTCCCGATGTCAGAAAGGAAGGAGTAGTTCTGAAAAACGGTAAAACAGAATTCACAGGGACCATGAAAATCCCTGGATTTTACCGCGTCAGAGTCTGGGCAGTGGTGGATGGAAAGAATTATGAAGGACTGGCCACAGCAGGTTTTGAACCGGAAAAAATCCAGCCTGCAGTCAAGGATCCGGCCGATTTTGACACCTTTTGGGCAGAGGCTATTGCCAGTGCGAGAAAAGTGCCGCTGGATATCCGGATGACCCTGTTGCCCGACAGATGCACCGGTGATGCCAATGTTTACCACATCAGTTTCCAGAATGATATTCCGGGATCAAGGATTTACGGGATGCTGGCTGTTCCGAAGAAACCCGGAAAATACCCGGCCATATTGCGGGTACCTGGCGCCGGTATCAGGCCTTATTTCGGCGATACGCGGACAGCCGCCCTTGGTTTCATCACCCTGGAGATCGGTATCCACGGAATCCCGGTAAACCTCGATCCGGAAGTCTATAACAACTTGTCGGCAGGAGGTTTATGGGGATACAATACCATCCGGATGAACGACCGGAACACGCATTATTACAAACGGGTGTACCTGGGCTGTGTCAAAGCAGTAGATTTCCTTTATACCCTTCCTGAATTCAATGGGTCGGATGTAGCTGTCACCGGTGGGAGCCAGGGAGGAGCGCTGACCATCGTCACAGCCGGTCTGGATAAAAGGATCAAATGTGCTGCAGCCATGTACCCCGCCCTGTGTGACCATGCTGGTTACCTGCTGAAACGGGCCGGCGGCTGGCCGCACTATTTCCGGACCAATGAGCCCAAACCCGGGGAACTGGAAACTCTCGGATATTACGATGTGGTTAACTTTGCCAGAAGAGTTAACGCTCCCGGATTCTATACCTGGGGGTTCAACGACCTGACCTGTCCGCCCACATCTATGTTTGCAGCCTATAACGCTATCACTGCGCCCAAAGAATTGCAACTCTATCTGGAAACCGGCCATTGGACATTTCCGGAACAGACAGAATTGCTAAACAACTGGCTGGTAAACCGTCTTCAAAAAAAATGAGGCTTTTTACGGGAAGCCGGGATTAACCTTTTTTGAACCGGACAATCCTATCCTGGATTAACTGGTTGAGTTCAGCCAACAGGGCCTGTTCCACACGGTCAATATGCCCGTCTTTCATGGCTTGCTGCAAAATCGTTTCATATTCCTCACGGGTGATGATGTCGTCAGCAATGGCTTTTTCAATCATTTCCCTTAATTTGGCTGATTCTTTGGGATCAATACGTTCCATCTTCGTTTATTTCTGAAAAATCAAAACTACAAAAATTATAGAATTTGTTTTGTCTTCAAAATGAATAAACACGTATGTCGCCAAAAAGTTAATCATTTTGATTTATTTTACTGAAAATGAAAAACCATTTTAAACTGTTAACTATTCTGGCAATGATCTGGTTGTCAGGTAACCATGTTTTATGGGCACAGATTGGTACCCGTTTCCCGTCGGTACGGAAGGTGCTCAAAGACCCGGTAACAGGCACTGAACTTACTTTTTTAACCAGCACTGAGCCCGGATGGCCGGCAATCACCGGGGAAACCAAACCCTGGATCCGCTGGTGGTGGATGGGGAGCAGCGTGAATCCGGGTGACCTGAAGGCTGCCATGGAAGCCTATGCCCAAGCAGGACTAGGTGGCCTTGAAATTACCCCCATTTATGGGGTCCGCGGCCAGGAAAGCCACTTCGTTTCCTTTCTTTCCCCGGAATGGGTGAAGTTATTCCAATACACCCTGCAGGAAGGGCAGCGGCTTAACCTGGGCATCGACCTGGCCATGGCCTCCGGCTGGCCTTTCGGCGGCCCCTGGGTTACTCCGGAGGATGCCTGTAAAAACATGGAGTTCCGGACCTTTACCCTGAAAGAAGGAGAACAACTGAAAGAAAAGGTAACTGCCATCCAGGAACCGCTGATGCGAAGCGTTTCCGGAAAGAAACCCGGTTTTCCCACATTGAAATATCCGATAAGCGCCAATGCCGACAGTCTTCAGAAGTGGGCATTTGACCAGGTCCGGTTTCCGCGACCTATGCCCTTGCAGACTTTGATGGCTTATCCGGAATCGGGAGAGATACTGGATCTGACCGGCAAGGTAAACACTGATGGTACTTTGGAATGGATTGCTCCTGCCGGAAACTGGAAACTGATTGCTGTTTTTGAAGGCTTCCACGGCAAAATGGTAGAACGGGCCGGGCCGGGCGGGGAAGGTGATGTGATCGACCATTTTTCCTCCAGGGCTATCGATCATTACCTTGACCATTTCACCGGGGTATTGAAAGGGCAGGATATCTCCGGTTTGCGGGCCTGGTTCAACGATTCCTACGAAGTGGATGACGCCCGCGGCGAAGCCGATTTTACCCCTCTTCTCTTTGATGAATTCCTGAAACGGAGAGGGTACGACCTGCGCCGGTACCTCCCGGCATTGCTGGGAGAAGACACGCCTGAAAACAACAGCCGTGTGTTGAGCGATTATCGCGAAACCATCTCAGACCTCATCCTGGAAAACTATACCATTCGCTGGCAACAATGGGCCGCTAAAGGAGGGAAAATCATCCGCAACCAGGCCCACGGAGCCCCTGCCAATATCCTGGACCTTTACGCCGCAGCTGATATTCCGGAAACGGAGGGAGAGGATATCGTGAAGGTCAAAACAGCCTCCTCCGTGGCGCATATCACCGGCAAAAAACTGGCTTCTTCAGAATCGGCCACCTGGCTGAAAGACCATTTTCAGGCTTCACTGGCCGACGTGAAACAAGCTGTCGACCTGTTTCTGCTGGCAGGCATCAACCACATTTTTTATCACGGCACCACCTTTTCCCCCCAGGATGCCCCCTGGCCGGGATGGCTGTTTTATGCTGCCGTCCATTTCGGACCGACCAACTCCTTCTGGGATGATTTCAGCACCATGAACCGGTACGTGACCCGCGCACAATCTTTTTTACAGGCCGGAAAACCAGATAACGATATCCTGCTTTATTATCCGATTTATGACGAATATGCAGTGAAAGGCCGCTCACGGCTGGTTCATTTCGACGGTTCCGCCAGGGGATCTTCCCTTCGGCAAACCGCAATGGATCTGTACAACAACGGCTATGCCTTTGATTATATCTCCGACCGGCAGATCAGCCGTCTGGAAGAAGAATCAGGGAAAATCCATTCCGCAGGAAACACATGGCACACTTTGGTTCTGCCTCCCCTGAAACTGATCCCGGAAGAAACACTCCGGAAAATTGTCTCTCTGGCTGAAAACGGTGCAACCATCCTGATGGAAAATTTTCCTGAAGATGTCCCTGGCTTGGGGAATCTCGCAGAAAGGCGAAATATTTACAATAAGTTGAAGGGAGAACTAAAATTTGAACCACTTCCCTCCGGTTTGCAAATGGCAAAAACCGGAAAAGGCCGCATCCTGACCGGCAAAATGAGCGAAATGCTGAAATTCGCCGCCATTCCGGTTGAACCGATGTTTGCCCGGGGATTGCATTGTATCCGCAGGGCAGATGGTAAGACCACCACCTATTTCATTGCCAACCGGGGTTCAGAAGCAGTCGACGGTTGGGTCACGCTTGGAAAACCCCTGGTCTCTGCTGTAGTCTATAACCCGATGAATGGCAGTTTTGGCCTTACCAGGGTCAAAAATAACGGAACTACAGGTGAGGTTTATCTTCAACTGGTTCCGGGAGAAAGTTGCCTGGTTCAGATTTTCCCTGAGCCTGTTAAGGCAGGTGAATACCCGTTTTTACAAATTGCAGGTGAGAAAATACCCGTAAAAGGACCCTGGAAGCTTACATTCCTGAAAGGTGGCCCGGTTCTTCCCGGACAGGTACAAACAAAAGAACCCATTCTCTGGAATGATCTGGAAGGAGAAACTTACAAAGCTTTTTCCGGTTCAGCCACCTATCAGACATCTTTTCCAAAACCTACAGCAAAAGCTGACTTTTACCGGTTAAGCCTGGGAGATGTATTCCACAGCGCCCGGATAAGCCTGAACGGGAAATACCTGCAAACCCTGATTTCAGCGCCATTTAACATCGACCTTCCCGCCTCTGTATTCAAAAAGGAAAACAGGCTGGAAATTACGGTGTCGAACCTGATGGGAAACCGGATTGCAGACATGGAGAGAAAGGGAGAACCCTACAAGATCTTTTACAATATAAATTTCCCCGCGAAGGAAGGACAGAACCGCGGCGCCGACGGATTGTTCACCGCCATCGGGTGGCTTCCCCAAAAATCAGGATTGGCAGGACCGGTGACGCTGGTCCCCTTGGGTAAGTATTGAAATATAAATCTTTGAATATGAATAAACGATTTCGCTTTGTGTGTGATTCCACATTTCCTGTTTGGTTTCTTTCTGTTTTGTTTCTGACAATGTCAGGATGCCAGCAGAAAGCTCCTTCCTTTTATTCCCTGAATGACTTCTACAAAGTCCCCAAAACCGACGTCCATTTCCATTACAACTCAACGGATGGCCGGTTCCTGCAGTTTGCCGACTCGGTAAAATTCAGAATTGTATCCCCCAATGTTGATTCCGGGAGGTCGCCGGAAGAACAGCTGGCGGTTTCTATGGAACTTAAACGTCAATATCCTGAAAGGTTTGCTTTTCTGGGCACGTTTTCCGTAAACCATTACGGCACACCAGGATTTGCCGACACTATTATCTCAGTCATAAATCAAGATATGCAAGCCGGCGCTTCGGGGATCAAGATATGGAAAAACATCGGAATGGTACTGAAAGATTCGGCGGGCAGATTTGTGATGGCTGATGACCCCGCATTTGCCCCTGTTTTCAGCTACCTTGAAAAAAACAACATCCCTTTGATGGCCCATCTCGGTGAACCCAGGAACTGCTGGCTCCCGCTGGAAGAAATGACGCTGGGGAACGACCACCGCTATTTCAGCAACCATCCGGAATACCATATGTATCTCCACCCGGAGGCACCTTCCTATGAAGACCAGATCAACGCGCGCGACACCCTGTTGCAGCGCTACCCGGGTATACGGTTTACAGGCGCTCACCTGGCCAGCCTGGAATGGAACATCGGTGAACAAGCGCTCAGGCTGGACAAATACCCGCAGCTCGACATGGATATGTCGGCCCGGATCGGCCACCTGCAATACCAATCCCTCAAAGATTATGACAAAGTGCGCAACTTCCTGATCAAATACAGCGACCGGATCATGTATGGCACCGATGGAAGTGTTTCTCCCGGGGATACGGTTTACGGAAAAGTCACCCGCCGGCTGGAACGGGGCTGGCTGTCCCACTGGGTGTATCTGGCTACCGATTCCGTAATTACTGTCGATGATCTGGGAGGCAAGCAGGTGAAAGGCCTGAAGTTGCCTGCCGCCGTTATTGACAAAATCTACAACAAAAATGCGGAGAAGTTTTTCACCAAGTAATTTTTGTTGTCATCGTTGTAATTGTTGTCAGGTTTTCTGGTTATCTGGTTTTGGATTAAGCGCCTTAGGTGTGTAATATTTATAGCGGTATAGCCGCGCCAGTATGGTAGAAACGTCCCTCCGGAAAACCCTGGCCGTTGTTTGGATTCCCCGTCAAAATACCAGATGAATCATTACCATCGGCGATTACAAGGATTATAAGGCCAAAGTTGGTTTTGAATTTATTTGTTGCCCGAATGCAGCTGATTGTAACGGGACACTGATTCTCCGGATTTGATGTTTCCTTCCGGAAATGCTATCTTAGCCAAATATTATTCAACTTTTCAACCTGATCCGAAATATGAAAACAGCAAGATTCTTCCTTCTGATCGCCTTATTTTTCCTGACAGCCAGGGTGATGTACAGTCAGCCCTACACCCCCGACTGGGCTTCTATTGACAAGCGCCCCGTTCCACGATGGTTTTCGGATGCAAAATTCGGGATATTCATTCACTGGGGCGTCTATTCGGTTCCCGCCTGGGCGCCTGCCAGCGCCAATATCGGCGTCTATGCCAAATATGCCGAATGGTACTGGTGGCGGATCAATGAAAAAAGCGAAGCCGGTAAACTATTCCGTGACTACCACAATCAACGGTATGGCAGCAGTTTCCAGTACCCCGATTTTGCCGGCGATTTCAAAGCAGAACATTTCAATCCTTCCCAATGGGCAGATGTGTTCAAAAAAGCCGGGGCAAAATATGTGGTGCTCACCTCGAAACACCACGAAGGCTTCACGCTGTGGCCGAGTGCACAGAGCTGGAACTGGAACAGTGTGGACATTGGTCCCCACCGGGACCTGTGCGGCGACCTCACCACTGCGGTCAAAGCTGCCGGAATTCATATGGGATTTTATTATTCCCTGTACGAATGGTACAATCCCCTGTACCGGAACAACCTGGAAAAATATGTGGATGACCACATGATCCCTCAGTTGAAAGACCTGGTGAACCGCTATGAGCCCGACATTGTATGGACCGACGGGGAGTGGGATCACCCTTCAGAAAAGTGGAAAAGTACAGAGTTCCTGGCCTGGCTCTACAATGATTCAAAAGTGCGGGACAATGTTTGTGTGAACGACCGCTGGGGAAAGGAAACCCGTGGGGTGCACGGCGGCTATTTCACCACTGAATATGATATGGTCCACGACAAGGTGGGCGTCGGAGAAACCGGCCGCCCCTGGGAAGAGTGCCGCGGAATAGGTACCTCATTCGGATACAACCAGGTGGAAACCCTGGATCACTACATGACCTCAGATGCCCTGGTCGATCTGCTGGTGAACAAAGTGGCCGGCGGGGGCAACCTGCTGCTCGACATCGGTCCCACCGCCGACGGACGTATCCCGGTAATTATGCAGCAACGCCTGCTCGACATCGGCGCCTGGCTGAAAGTGAACGGTGAAGCCATTTACGGAACCAGGAAATGGGACAATCAGACTCCGGCTGGCAATTCCTCATCCGTATTTTACACCGTGAAAGGGAATGATTTATATGTCCTCTGCACCGAATGGCCGGAAAAACCGGTGGTGGTACCAGGATTGAAAAAAGCCGGTAAAGTTACCCTTTTGGGAACCAATGTTACTGTAAAAACTGCTCTTTCAGGAGGAAAACTGACCATCACCGCTCCGGTCATTTCCCCTGCCACCAATCCCTGCGATTATGCCTGGGTGTTTAAAATTGCTGGTGTTTTA
>DAIDJX010000107.1:0-6103 GCA_027451165.1 Prolixibacteraceae bacterium
TCAGGTCAATACAGGGTACCTTTTCATCCCGGGCGGTTTGGCGCATCGCCTCCGGGTAATCTTCCAGGGTATTGATGATTTTTCCTGATTCATCGAATTTCCGGCGATGCATGGAGGTTACAAGCACTGGGTTGGCGCCTTTCTTCCTGGCTTCCCCGATGAAATAGCTCAGTTCGTCCCGGTAAGTGGAAAAGGCATCCACATGGCTGCTTCCCGGCTTCTGGTCGTTGTGCGCAAACTGGATGAACAGGTAATCCCCCGGTTTGATGAGGCTCAGGATTTTCTGCAGTCTCTTTTCACTTTTGAAACTGAGCAGGGCTTCGCCTGATTCGGCATAGTTGGCCACCACAATTTCGGGTTTCAGGAAGCGGGGAAACATTTGCCCCCAGGAGGCCCAGGGTTCTTCTTCCTGGTCGGTAACCGTCGAGTTCCCGGCCAGGTAAATGACCGGCAAGTCCCTGATCTCTTTGATTTCCAGGGAGGAAACAGCCGATTTACCGCCACTGAATTCGAGAGAGAGTTTGTCGTCCCAGTTCAGGTAATTCAGTTCCCGCGGCTTGAGCCTGATTTGCTCCGTTGGTGTTATGCGCGGTGTCCTGACATCCACGATAAATTTCTTCTGCACGGTTTCCCCTTTGGTAGTTTTGATATTTTCCAGCATCAGCCGGCGGGATTCAGCTTTTACGGTGGTTTCAGAAATCCCTTCCGGGTCACCAAGGGTAACGGTCACCTCATACCTTCCCTCAGGGGCGCTGATCACCAATCCAAAGGGCTGGTCACTGGTCAGGAAACTTTCCGTCCGGCCATTTTTTGATTTCCGCGTGACCGGAATGGGTGCTTTCTCCGCCAGCAGGGCAAAACCTTTTTCATCAGACCAGGAGGTGATTCCTGGGATGTGGGTATAGCCTGTTTTGGCGTTCCCCTCGCCAAAGCTGAATTTCCAGGTACGCAGCGGGGCTGTGCCTTCGCTGTATAACATCAGACCGCTGTCGTTGATTTCAAGGCGGTGGGTTTTCAACAGCCGGATAATTTCTGCGCCGGCCAGGAGAACCGGGCCATACCCGTGAGCAGCATAAACGGATACCGGGCGGTAATAATAAAAAGCCGGGTCAAAGCCCATACCGGTGCCCACACAAACCCCTTCCACCTGTCCAAGGGCATTTACTTTGGTGGTGACAGCATTCCAGCCGAGAATGGCCATCGGGGCATACACTTTCCCATCCACCCATCCCCGGTTGATGGCGCGGGCAATGGAATAAGTATAGATAGCTGTGGCTGAGGTTTCCAGGTAGGAATCGTTCCGGTCGATCAGCTGATGCCAGAAGCCTTCTCCTGACTGGTTAGCGGCCAGACCGCGTATATGCCGGCGTAAAAGGTCAAGAACCTGTGTCCTCCCTTCATGATTCTCAGGGAGTACTTCCAGCAGCTCCACCATGGTCATCACTGCCCAGCCGTTGGCTCTGGCCCAGTGAAACTGCGGATGTTCTTCCATTTCCTGCACCCAGCCATGCATAAAGAGGCCTTTTTCGTAGTTGAACATCCGCGCGGAAAACTGAAGGACCTGCTTCACCGCATCGTCAAAATATTTCTGTTCGCCTGTGAGTTTTCCCATCTGTGCCAATGCCGGCACACTCATGAAAAGATCGTCGAGCCAGATGGAATTGGGCTGTGGCCGGTTGCGGGCCAGGGTCCCGTCTTTCAGCCGGAATTCCTTGTTGCTGATGTACTCGATGGAATTCTTGAAAATGGGATCCAGGTCCAGGGCTGGATGTTGCTGTTTCATTTTGATCATGGCAGCGGTCATGGCCCCGCAGTCGTCCAGCGCACGTGGATGAAGCAGTCCATACATGGGATGACGAATCCCGGGTTGTTTCTCTTCCAGTTTGACCAGCCAGGGTCGCACTTCTGAAAGAAATTTAAGCCTTTCCATGGTATATGCGGCATATTTCGGATCGCCGGTGGTTTCCGACGCCAGCAGCATCCCGGCATAGGTGACCCCCCATTCGTAGCTGATCAGCCGGAAATCACCCGGTTTGAAAATGGTGTTTTTATCAATTTTTGAAAAATCGCTGATCTCCTGTTTGCTTTCTTTGTCCATCAACACAGCGGGGGTGTTGTCATCCAGATAGTTGTATACCCTGTCGAGCACCGCCACCACATCCTTGACCTCAGGCTTTCCGTAAGGCGTTTTATAGTCCGGTTTCAGCAGGTGGAGCGGGGTGTTGGTGTCGGTCTGCTTCTGGGCGAACACTTGTTGGCAAAGAAACATGAGTAATAAAAGGGTAAGTGAATTCTTCATATGTTTTATTATTGATCTTCTCATTGATTTTTTACTCAGCGGGTGACTTAAAGTCACCCGCTGAGTACCTATTCTCCCAGATAATATGACAGTACCGGCGACTGCTCGTATCCCATGGAGCGGTGGGCCACCTGGTTGCGGTAAAACGGATCCTGCATCAGGCATACCCTGCGGTCTTTGGCAGGAATGGTGGTGCAGTAAATCCGCATTTCCCCCGGCAGGAGGGTGATCAGTTCCTCCCGCCAGTCGCCCTGAATGTCTGCCATCAGGATGACGGTTCCTTCGATCTGATCCGAAAACTCAGCTGGTGACTTTAAGTCACCAGCTGAGTTGTTTTTCCGGATGATCAGTTTTCCAGGGCTGGAGCTTCCGGAGGCACGGTTTCCCCTGCCAGCCGGAACTATGTTCTCCCTGACTTTGTCTGCATCCCAGAAAATCCAGTTCCGGCAATCCGGGACCGAATCACCGGTCATCAGGAGTTCCCCCTTGGCTGAAAGCAGGTATTTATCCCGGGAGCCTCCCTTGGGATCTTCGGAAGCAAAACATTCCAGCCCCGGTATGTCAGGAAGGATATCGGCCACCATGCCGTCGCCCACATGGAGGGTCTTCCGTCCGATGTTCCAGATCGTTTCTCCTGTTTTGGCATCCACGAGACACACCCCATTCCCGTTGTCCCACCACTCTTCCGACGCATAGAAAATCTCCAGCCCCGGCCTTTGGGGATCGATATCGGTGACAAAGCACTTGTCGGGATGGCCGTAGCCCGTTGACCAGAGGGCAGTACCATTATCGTCCAGAACCACGGAACCGAGCACGATCTCATCCCGGCCATCTCCATCCACATCGGCGGAATGCATGTTGTGGGCGCCCTGATGACGGATGACCGGATTTTCTTCATCACCGTCCCAACGCCATGCTTTCTTAAGTTGATGGTCCTCCATCTGGTAGGCATCCACGATCATCGCCTTGTAGGTACCCCGGGCCACCAGCAAAAAGGGCGTTTTTCCATCTAAGTAGGCCACACCCATCTGGTTGCGGTTGTTGCGGTTGTAATCCCCGAAGCGCCAGCTCCGTGAGGGCCAGTCCACTTTGCAGATTTCCTCACCGGTCATGCCATTCAGTATGGAGCACCACTCAGGGCCGCTCCTTACGCGGCCGTCTGCTTCGCGGGCATTCTCCGGACCCGTTTTCACCGCCAGTTCAGCCTTGCCATCCCCATTGAAATCCCAGGCGACCATCGGGGAATACCAGATGCCCGGTTCAATGCCCGGTCCCAGGTCTTTTTGCCACAAAAAGGTGCCGTCATTCAGATAAGCTTCAATCTTGTAGGTCAAACCTGTGGTGTTGGGCTGTCCGCCCGGATCAATCCCCTGCTCGGGCTGTTTGATGATAAAGTCGTAAGCGCCATCCCCGTTCAGGTCGGCCACTGCAATGCGCTGTGGCTTGTAGTTACCCCGGAAAGCGATGGACTGGTAATTTTTCGGTTCTGCAGAAAGCTGAACAGAGATCTTTTCTGAATCTTTGCCTTCCTTTCCATTTACCAAGGCTCTGGCAAAATAGGTTGCAACTGTTGACTTCCCCGGAAGCTGATCCGTGAAATCTGTGGTTGCGATGACTGGTTTCCGGTTGATTTTGATCGCTTTGCCAAGGGAATTCAGCCGGTATACATTGAACCCGGTTCCTTCCGGATCATCTGCCTTCAGGCGCCAGCTCATATAGACTTTTTCCGGGGCAGTCTGGATAGCCACCAGTCCGCGGTTCAGTTTCTCTGAACTCCTTTCTTTTGCCCAACCGGTGAGAGAAGGTTTATTTTCATGGCTTGGCTTCAAAACCGGGTAAAAGTAGGTTCGTTCCCTGGGATCCTGTGCAAACCCATTGGTGTTGGCAACAAAAATGATTATGCTGAAAATCAGAAGTAACCTGGCCATTTGGTGTTATTTAGTTTCGGATTTGATTAAAAGTTATCGGTGATAAAAATAGGAAATTCAAATCCGAAATCGCACATCCGAAATCCGAAATTAATGATCCATATTTGCGAAAATAATCTGAATTAATGAGTCAGTTTGATGCCAGCGCCCGTGAGTGGGACAATAACCCGGTCCATTGGGAACGGTCAGAAGCCATTGCCCTTTTAATGAAAGAGATGATCCCCTTCCGGGCGGGAATGAAGGCCATGGAATTCGGAGCAGGAACAGGGATTCTCAGTTTTTTGCTGCAGGATAAGTTGTCTGAAATCATCATGATGGACAGTTCCGGAGAGATGGTAAAGGTGATGCAGGAAAAAGTGGAGAAAACAAGCCTGCACCACCTTAAACCACTTTTCTTCGACCTGGAAGCGGAAGATTATTCAGGAGATTATTTTGACTTGATTTTCACCCAGATGGCCATGCACCATGTCGGCGATATAGACGGAGTCCTGAGTCGTTTCTATCAGTTGCTGAATCCGGGTGGCTGGCTGGCCATCGCCGACCTGTACCAGGAGGACGGCACTTTCCACAGCGAAGGCTTTACAGGCCACAAAGGATTTGATCCCGAAAAGCTGGAGGGAATGCTGTCGGCTGCTGGTTTTAGCAGTATTGGTGCCAGGTATTGTTATACCGTAAAAAAGATGATCGGGGAAAATCTGCGGGAATTCCCGGTTTTTCTCTTAATTGGCCAGAAAGGACAATAAGTGGTTGATTTGACAGGAATTTTTCAAAGTTTCACAGTGTTACACAGTGTTTGCACGGTGTTTCACAGTTTTAAATACCATTATATCCACCGTGTAACACTGTGCCTTACACCGTGAAACACTGTGAAACTAATTTAACAGTCCAAAATAGAAATACAACGTCCTTTTAACAGGCTTTCCCATTTTGTTCAATTCCCCCGAAGGTCCCAGGTTCCAGGTATCGTTGCTGATGCCCATGGCCAGTTTGGTGCCGATGGGCGGAATGGCATCCAGAAAGGAAATATTTCCCGGGGGAAGCAGGGGATAGTTTTTCGGCCCGGAAATCCCATAGAAATCAAAAAGCCTTACAAACAGGTCATCTTCCGCGGCCACCACCGTAAACTTTCCATCCACCGTATTGAACTCCATCCAGGAAACTTCCGGATAGTAGCCTTTGAAGGGAACCTGCCCCCATTGGTTGTCTGCCGGCAGTTTATTGTTGTACAACCGTTCATATACATCCAGCACCGTTCCCTGCATCCTGTTCTTCCATACCGGCAACGGTCCTTTGCCCAGCCATTTAGCGCTGATGATATCCGATTCCGGGAAATCGAAGCTGATGCCCGCAAACAGCTGTTCCCCGCCAAGCTGGTATTCATAACTCATTTCCAGCCAGCCGCTTCCGAACATTTTCCAGGTGACATTTTTCAGATCTCCGGAATAATTCATGGAAAGCACGGCCGCTTCATCCGTTTTAAACTGAAGAATGCCGGTGAGTTGTGCCTTTCCCCCGGCAACCACCGGGCCATTTCTGAAAGGCAGCGGTAATCCCATATCATTCCTGATGCCTGTCAGCATTCCGGAGTTTTTGCTGAAATCGACCGATATTCCGGAAGCTTTCAGGGTGATCAGGGTATCTTTTTCCAGGATTTCAGGTACTCCGGTTTCCTGACTCCTGTCTCCGGTCTGCTTTTCAATAGGCAGGATGTTGTCTTCCTCAATGCCCAGCGCTTTCAGCTGGTCCCGCAGTTTTTTCGCCTGCTCACTTACCGAGGTGGAAACCATCCGGTTCACCATATCCCGGTTGCCATTGATTTTCCAGCTCCTGCAGATGATTTCCTCCCCGGAAGGATCAAAGACCCGGAGATAAAGGG
>DAIDJX010000107.1:6113-10303 GCA_027451165.1 Prolixibacteraceae bacterium
AAACCCGTTAGCTCCGGCAGTTCCAGTCTGATCACTCCTGAACCTCCTGGTGGCAAGTCCGGTCCCGGTGCTTCTCCGCTTTTAACCACCCGGTGACCAGATCCCCTGACCACAGAGGGAAGAAAACTTACCAGCTCCCACTTCAGCCGTACATCTTTCAGATTGGTGAAATGATAGCGGTTTTCCAAGGGTATGTTGCCATTAAAACCGGATTCCAGTTTATTGAGGGTAATCTTCACGGGACAATAGATTTCCCTGAAAGCATAAAAACTGCCTTCCTTTTCCCGGTGTGGCCCAAGCACCCCATCCGGGGCATTCACCCGGTTGACATCAATTACCCCGCCCAGATCGGTGCGTACGATCCCTTCATCGGCAAAAACCCAGGTAAACCCACCGCCAGAACGGGGATGACGCCAGAACAGTTCCCAGAAATCGGCCACCGAGGCAGCCCCGCCGCCATCATCCTGGGAATGCAGGAATTCTGTTGGCATGTAAATTTTTCCCTCCTCCAGGATTTTTTGGGCGCTGTAGTAATTCTCGTAATGGTTGCAGTCAATCCCGTTAAAGTCATTTCCCGGCCGGTAGTGCGGGTGGATGACCGGCCGTTTGGATTTGTCATATTTCCCGAATTCTGCATCCAATTCTTTATTGGTACCCCCTTCATTCCCGTTATCCCAAAATATAACAGATGGATGATTAACATCCCTGATCACCAGTTCTCTGACCAACTTTTTACCGGGTTTTGTATCGTAGTAATTCTGCCACCCCGCCAATTCATCCAGAACATACAATCCCAGGGAATCACAAAAATCCAGAAAAACCTGGTCCGGGGGATAGTGGGAGCAGCGTACCGCATTCATGTTCATGGCCTTGATCAGCTTCACATCCAGCAGGTTGAGCGAATCATTCAGGCAGCGCCCGGTTTCAGGCCAGAAGGCATGACGGTTGATCCCCTTCATTTTGATTTTTACCCCGTTGAGGTAAATGCCGTCACCCTGGCGGACCTCGACCGTGCGAAAGCCGAATCTCTTTTTAAGGGAGCTGATCTCTTTTTTTCCTCTTTTCACACGAACCTCTGCGGTGTACAGGGTTGGGGTTTCTGCTGTCCAGGTTTCCGGATTGCTTATCCTCCCGGAAATGGTAACCAGGGAATCAGAAGGTCCGGCATTGGCGCTGAAAATCCCTGCGACGTGATTCCGGGAATCACGGATCACTGCTTCCAGAACAGACTCCTTCAGAAGATTTACGGGAAAACAATCCATGGCAAAAGAACCATCCGCACGGGCGTCGATGGCTACCCGTTCCATATGCTCCATTGGGAAGGCCTCCAGGTACACCGGACGGTAAATCCCTCCGAATACCCAGTAATCTGCATACCGTTCTGCCCGGTTGACAGAAGGCTCTGCCGACATTTTGCTGACGGTAACCTCCAACAGATTGGATTGCCCGAAGCGGAGTTTGTTCGTGATGTCATACCGGAACTGGTAAAATGCACCCTGGTGGATCTCCCCGGCCAATGCCCCGTTGACTTTGACTTCCGTGTCGGTCATGGAACCTTCGAAAACAAGGTACACCTGCCTGTTTTTCCAGGATGCAGGGACCTGGAAAGCATATTTATACAATCCTTTCTCGTCCGAAAATCTGAATTTCTTCCCATAGGTACGGTAATCCCGGCCGTAGTCATACTCCCCGAATCCCTGTTGTTCCCAGTGGGAAGGCACCTGAATGGTGGTCCAAAGCCCGCTGTTCCTCCCGGAGGTGCAGAAAAACTCCCAGGTTTTGGTGTTTTTGTTATCTGTTCCGGAGAGATAGAGGGTTTCTGTTTGATCCTGAGCAACTGAGGAGAATACAGCCAGTAGCAGGTACAAAAAGAAAATAAATGGTTTAACAGGTTTCATAAGGAATTGATTTTCGTGCGCTAATATAAGAGTTTCTAACTGTACAATACTTATTTTTTTAAAAGTTTCACAGTGTTACACAGTGTATTTCACAGTGTTACACGGTGGACTTAATGGTGTTAATACTGTGAAACACCGTGAATACACAGTGCAGCACTTTGTAACTTAAAAATTGTCAAACAATCAGATGGATATCAATTCAAATCAAATGTTTGATTAACTTTGGAAGGATATTCCCAACTTATTAACCCATTGTTAATCATTTAAACACAGAACTATGGAAACCAATGAAATTACTCGTGAAATTATCGACTCAGCCTATAAGGTACATGCTTCTTTGGGTCCTGGACTGCTGGAATCGGCTTACAGAACTTGTTTGGCTTATGAGCTTCGGAAGAAAGGAATTCGGGTCGAGGAAGAAAAGCCGTTACCACTTGTTTATGAAGAAGTCAGACTTGATTGCGGATTCCGTCTTGATATGTTCGTTGAAAATAGAATAGTGGTGGAATTAAAGACTGTTGATGCTTTTAATGACGTACATATTGCACAGGTATTGACTTATCTGAGATTCTCCAACACACATACAGGACTTCTGTTAAATTTCTATGTTAAAAGTTTAAAGGATGGTCTTAAAAGAATTGTGTTATAGTTCCACAGTGTTTCACAGTGTTAAACGGTGGGTATAGTCGTTTTTTAAAACTGTGAAACACCGTGCAAACACTGTGTGACACTGTGTAACTTTAAAAAACATCCTTCAAACAGCGAAATCCGACAGTAGCATTCCGTTCGAAGCCGGGAGAAACACGGAGCAGCATCTGCCGGTAATGCAACTCCCTTGGGCCACCCTGGACATACCACCAGCTGCTGGTCGGGTTGAAATAACTTCCCCCTTTCAGCATAATAAAGGAGTAACTTCCATTGATATACAGATCGTTGGTCAGTTGCCAGACACAGCCCACCAAATCCTGCAAGCCATAGGGATTGGCCCCTTTCGGATATTTCCCGACCGGGTATAGTTTTCCGTCACCGGTGTTGCAACGGGAAGGCTCAATTCCTTCCAGTTTTGAAACGGTCAGGGTTCCTGTCACCACCTGCTGAACCCGTTTTACAGGCTTGATTTGTTTCCACGGCCACTCGTTCCCTGCAGGTGTCTGGGCGGCATATTGCCATTCTGCTTCGGTTGGCAGCCGTTTCCCGGCCCAGGCGGCATATGCAAGGGCATCTTCCCTGGAAACATGCACCACCGGGAACTCTTCTTCTCCCTTTGGAATATTTCCATCCTTCCAGTGAGCCAGAAACCTGGTCGTATCGTCCGGTTGATAACCGCTGGCTTTCAGAAACAAGTCAAACTGCCTGTTGGTCACAGGAAAACGGTCCATCCAGAATGAATTCATTTCCAATACTTTGCCTTCGTTCTCCTTCGGGTAGGGGATAAAGTCATCTCCCTGCGTACCATGGAAGGTGAATTTTCCTGCCGGGATGAGTACCATGTTTTCAGGAGCGGTAGCTGCTGGTTCTGTTTTGTCAGGGAAAGAAACCAGACGGGGTGTTCCGGGGATAATTTCCGCGATTCTTTCATCCAGCAATGTTTTGGATTGAAAAAGCTGAATGACAAATTTCCCTTCAAAAGTGCCGAAATGTTGGGTCAGCCGGGTAGTTTGCCGGTTGGTACCGATGACAAGTGGTTTCTTCCCGTATGCAGGCTTACCTGCCCAGATCCTGACAGAGTCCCCTTGTTCCGCAAAAGTCGACAATAAGTCTCCGTTCAGGTTGACGGTCAGCCATTCCGGGAAGCGGGCAATACAATCCACCGCTCCCTCGTTGTTGGTGCCCAGCCAGGAAGCGTTAAAAGCATCGGTTTGGGTTTTGATCATCCATTTCCCGTTGATTCTTTCCGGAATAATTTCCAAATGGTGCCAGATGTCCACATAATGAAATCCGGCAAGGGAATCGGCTTCAAAGAGGTAATCATTAAAACCTTCAGGAAGGAGAGAATAAATGGTAAAAACGGTTTTTTCTCCGGAAGGCCAGCGGTTCACCCAGATACGGTCGTGTGTTACCGGGATAAGCGGCGAATAGTCCCGGGAAAGAAAATTAGCGGAATTTTCCCTCAGGATGCGGGTAGTCCGGCCCAGGTAACGGTACTGTTCTTCGGCCCAATCCGGTTTTCCCGGGGCAAAGATGTTCAGTTCGGTGCCATAGCCGTTAAAAAAGGCCACATTAAACTCTCTCCGGATGGGCTCTTTGTATATTTCCGCCACCCTGAAGATGGAAAATTCCGGTTTGATGAAT
>DAIDJX010000108.1 GCA_027451165.1 Prolixibacteraceae bacterium
CAGGAATTGTTTTACCCTAATATTAATTCATCTTTTTTCTGTCTTCCATTTAGGATATGAGATGACATTATGATGTAAATTCACTCAAAATCTTTAAAACCACAGCTATGCCCACACAAGAGGAAATTTTATCCGGACTTCAGCAAATAGCTGACCAGCGTTCTCTGATTGCCATTTTCTGGCACATTGTTTTTTATCTCTATTTGTTTTTTATAATCCTGGGCCGTAAAATCACCAGGCAGGAAATGTCCCTTTTTGTTTCTGTACCTTTGCTATCAGTTTCCGTCCTTGCCTGGAATACTGCCAATCCATTCAATGGAACTGTTTTTGTCCTCCTGTTTGTGCTTGCCCTCTATTTTGGCCTCAAAAACCAACGGGAAAAAGTTCAGTATTCCGGCATTTTTTTCAGACTAACAGGGGCAGTACTGATGCTTTTCGGGCTGATCTATCCCCATTTTACAGGAATAAATCTTTCCCTTTTCATTCAGTCGCCTCTGGGACTGATTCCCTGTCCGACTTTGTCCCTGATAATTGGGTTCGCTTTGTTTTTCAGGGGATTCGGTTCTAAACCGCTGGTAGTCCTCTATACAGTAGCCGGACTGTTTTATGGATTTTTCGGTGTTCTCCGCCTGGGGGTCATGGTAGATGCTGTTTTGGTTGCCGGTTCACTGATCCTGGGGGCAGCTTACTTTTACTTTTTCAGAAGAACTGATCAATAAATAGTTGGTGGCAATAGGCGACATTTTGTTGCACCGGGCATTGAACATTTATCAAAGCGGTTTGTTCTGCATGAGAATATGTAAAACTTCTCATTAATATTTCTTATGGCAACAGCAAATATTTATCTGACTTTCAACGGCAACTGCGAGGAAGCATTCCAACATTACAAATCAGTATTTGGTGGTGAATTTTCCTATATCGGGAAGTATAGCGATATGCCTCAGGAGAGCGGCACCTGTCCGCCTGATGATCTTCATAAAATAATGCACATTTCCCTCCCCATCAGTAAGGAAACAGTTATAATGGGTTGTGATATGATTTCCACTCCGGACAATACTTTCATTCAAGGCAACAATTTTTCCGTCATGATAAATGCAGACAGTCGGGAAGAAGCAGATTGTATTTTTGCGGGCCTTGGCGCAACCGGTAATATCGTGATGCCTTTGGATAACACTTTCTGGGGTGCCTATTTCGGAATGCTGACCGACAAATTCGGGATCAGCTGGATGGTCAGTTACGAAGCTCCACAGGGGCAGTAGACGGGTAAGTATTTTTTACAGAGTAATACTTCTTCCTTTCCAGGTGGTGACCTTTATCCGTCGTTTGCCTTTCTTACGGGCAGGGGATTCCTCCCTTCGGTACCAATGACAGATGTATCGTCTGTGTTGATAATCTTTCCAAAAATATCCCGGACTCTTGGAGAACCTGCAGATCCTTCTCACGCCTGAGGCGTTTTCAGGATGACAAGGGCCGCTCGGAGAGGAGGGGGAACCGTGGCCGGGCGGTAAGCAATATACTTTTCATGGCAGGGTTTCGTGCCGACCGGCCACGGTTCCCCTTTATACAGCCACCCTTTGTCATGTCGATCCTGCCTTGGGCGGGAGAGACATCTGCATCTTCTCCATGGAAAGGTGAAAAGATGTTAGACAAGCTGTTTTGACCACGAAGGTAGCGAACTGCCACTGTCATTCCCGCATTGTGCCTGAATTTTTTGGTTATAAACACGGAATGACATTCACTTCAGAAACTCAAGGTCGTCACTTTGCTCGATACTGTAAAACTTTTCCTCAGCGTACCCCCGGAGTAAGTGCCTCCCGAGTACAATCCATCCTGCAGTGTGCCGGTACAACTTCCTCCGGTATAAACGGAATAAGAAGTTCCTGTTTTTAACACTGGGGAGGAAAACAGGAAATAGTAGGCATTTCTGGCTGGTTTAAATGTGACCAGGTCTTTGCCGGTATTGTCCTGAATTCTGAAAATGGTGTTGGCAGAAACTATAGAAGATGATTTCAGCAACAGTCCATATTGCCCTGATGTGGAACTCATCGGCTTTGTCATGTTGGAATTGGTGCTTCCGGCAATGAAAAATCCTCCGGACATATTGAAAGTTCCGTTAAAGTCGATGGCCTCCTCCGGTTGAGATGGTGGTCCGTGAAGGATCATTGTTCCTCCTGTCATCACAATATTTCCATTGCAGTCAACCGCATCGCCCTGGGTGGCTCCGGAAACCAGGTAACCACCGTTCATACTGAAGATACTTCCGTCATTTTGTTCGGTCCCTCCGTTGGTGGTCCCTTTCGAAGTATTGATCCCATCATTGGAGGCCTGTACATGAACGGTGCCATTATTCATGGTAATGAATGGCGCTTCAATCCCTTCCACGGAATTGCTGACGGAGATATCGCCGCCATTAATCGTTACGGAAGTCTTTGACTTGATGCCGTCATCTGCTGATGCAATTTTTATTGTTCCATTGTGAATGGTGATTTCACCATCACATTTAATGGCCTTGGCTTCACAATATTCGGCGCTCTGGCCTGATCCTGAAATGACGAATTTCGAACCTGTGGTGGTAACATTCAAACCGGGCGACTGATTCACTCCGCCAATGGTAAGGGTTCCATCGGCATTGATCCCCCGGCCTCCGCTTCCGGAACAGCTGGTTGTGATGGAGCCGCCCAGGATGGAAATGTTCCGGTCGGCTGTCAGACAGGTCGCATTGTACGAATCAGTAACCCCTTTGGAATTTTTGTAAGTTGCCCCATTCCCGGAATTGGTGATGGATACGGTTCCGGAGAGGATATTGATGTCTGTAGCTGCGGATATGCCCTTGTTGCCATTGCCCGTTGCGCCGATGGTGATGGTGCTTCCGTTGATTTCCACCTCTGTATCGCTTTTGATGGCTGCACAATAGGCCGGATCATAACCTGAACCGGAAGTAGCCAAATAAACACTCCCGGAGGTGGCAATGGTGATTTCCCCTCCGGAAAGCAACATTTTTTGTCCCGATTTGAGCCCTTTGGATTGGTTTCCCTTAACCGTCAGCTGTATTGATCCTCCGGAAACGTTGAGTAAACTGTCGCTCTTGATACCCGATACATCTGCTGAGGCGTTGACCACTGTAATGGATCCTCCTTCCACCGATACCAAAGCTTCCTCACTTTCAATGCCATCGCCGGTAGAAGTGATGTTCAGGCTTCCTCCTGTCATCCGGAAATGACCATTGCAGTGCATCCCATCTTTCCCGGATGAAGGAATGGTAAGTGATCCGTTTTGAAATTCGATATAGTCATCACTGCAAACTGCATGGTTGGACAAACTATTAACTGTCAGGCTACCTTTACCCTCAAAGACGAGTTGACCTTCGCTGAAAAATGTGGCTTTCTGATCCTCGGTACTTGCGGCGTATGCCGGGCCATCGGTGAGGGAGGAACTGGTTCCCTCCGGAAGTACAACTGCACCCCTTTTGGCAGATTGGAGGTTGAGGGCGGGGCCGTTTGAATTGGTCAAAGTGAGGTTGTTCAGCTGCAACCGGTAGGGGTGCAAACTGTACAATTTGAATTGCCCGTTTCCGGAATTTCCGGTGAGGTCATAGGTCACTTCCTGCGAGGTATTGGTTGAATTCACCGTGACCTGTGCTCCGCTTGCTTTAACGGTAATCCCTTCAAAGGCAAGCGGATTAATGATCCGGACAGCATTTCCGGAGTAATTAACACTTACGGTAGCAGAACCTGGCCCGAAGGAGATGCTGTCGATGGCGCTGACATCTATCCCGCTCACCTTTCCGGCGCACCTGATGAAAACTATAGAACGGTCTGCACTGAAATAGAGACTGTCGGTTGCGGAAACCGGCGCTCCCAGGGCCATATGACCGGTTGTGTGTACATACAGGTATTCCTGTGCGGACAACCCCAATGCGAAAACCAGGCAAATCAAAATAAAAGCGCTCTTTTTCATTGCTTGATGAATTTGATGGTCTGGTTGTTCACTTTCAGGATATAAAGTCCCCTGTTTATGCCGGTCAGCGAAATTTCCGGATCATCCTGGGTAAGGATAGTGCGGATAAGAAGCCTCCCATCGGTTCCAAAAATGTAAGCCTGGTTTTCAGGTTGTGGTAAATTGGAAATCCTGATGCTTGAACCAGCCGGATTCGGATACACTGAAATCCTGCCATTTGGAGCTGAGTTTATTACCGGTACAGCAGTATACGTGGAATTGAAATAGAGCGCACTGATACCAGGTACAGGAAAAATTTCCGTACTACCCCCTGTCTTTTTGAGCACCAGGTTATTGCTGTTAAAAGTGATGCTTTGAACCGAGGCTAAGTCATAGCGCTTAACCCTCAGGTCAGTGGTCCTCAGAAAAAATCCCTGGCCAACCGACAAATACGGAATGGCCCCTAATATAAGCATCGTAAAAATAAGTAGAGATTGTCTCATCCTGTTCATCCCGTTTTCAGAAATACTGTTTTTTAAATTGCAAAACTAATACAGTTCAGTCTGAGAATACCCTAAATATAATTTTTAAACTCTGTGTAACTGATTTTCAAAACCTGAACTGCACAAAGAAATTGAACGTCAGCTCCTGTGCCTTAACCAGCGTGGTTTGCCAGGTAGTTGTATTCTGAAACTCAAACTCTCTGGAATAAATATCGAAATAATTGGTGGTATTGAACAGGTTAATGACAGATATTCCCGGTTTCACCAGTGCCTTTTTCAGCTTCAGGTTATAATTGGCCGAAATATCGGTCCTGAAATAATCGGGTAAGCGGCTGTAAACCCTTGTGGTGCTGAAGTTGGGATCTTTTTGGGAAGATTTGATGTAGGGCTTCCCGGTCGAATAATAGAGGAGGGAGGAAATGTTCCAGTTTTTCAGGGGGAGGATATTTACCCATTTGACGTCATGTGTCCTGTCAAAAGGAGCAGGAATATCCGCATTATGGTTGATTTCATTGAAATTCCTGATTGATTTGGAGACTGACCAGGCGATCCATCCGGTATATCCCCGGCTTTCATATTTGGCCATCAGATCCATCCCATACGCTTTCCCCCGGCCTGTGATAAATTTGTCCCATCCGTTCTCCTTTGGGTTGCCTGGGGTTTTATTTCTTTGGTCAGGGGTAAAAAACAGGTATTCTTCAATTCCATCGATGGATTTGTAATATCCTTCCGCTTCAAAAAAGAAGTGCCCCTTCTCCAGGCTTGCCCCGACAATGAAATGGTTGGAAGATACCACAGGATGATTCAGCCCGTCAGCCAGAACCCAGAAATTCCGGTTATACCCATAGGTCTGTTCCGAAACGAGTTTGTTCAGGAATTGATAATATCTACCGGTTGCTATCTTGAAAATAAATCCTTTTCCGGAGGAATAGGAAGCGGAGAAGCGGGGTTCGGGATAAACCCGGTTGGTATTGCCGGAATAACTCAGCCGGAGACCGGGTTTGACGGTCCAACGCCGGGTCAGCGTGATTTTATCCTGAAAATAGAGAGAGGATAGGACACCTGAATTCTCCATGTCGTTATAAACCAGCTGTAAATCAGCATCTTTGTAATAGGCAAAACGGTTTAACCGGACGGTCATCCCAGCTTCCAGCTGGTTTTTTTGCCCTGCCGGATAGAATCCTTTCAGGCTGACAAAGAAATCTTCCAGTTTATTTTTTTCGTTGGTGATCCTGATGCTGTCGGGATCCTGAGGTTTGCCTTGCCCGGGTTGTCCGTGGGGTTTACCCCGCAGGTAAGTCGTATTGAAATAGTCGTTGTAATATCCTGAATGCCCGCTTTGCCATTCTGTGTAAAGTGAGTTTTTCCACTGTCTCCTCCACGACACTCCGAGGCCATAATTCCCCCATTTGTTGATGTCTTTGGTATCAATTCCCAGTTGGTTTTTTTCAAAATAATTGGAATTGTCGAGGAAATCGCGGGCGCCATACAGACTGAAATAGACATTGTCTCTTTGTCCGGGTCGCCAGGTCATTTTCAGGTTGTAATCGCTGAAGGTAAAATCAGGTTTGATTTCATTGGTGTTCTGACCGGGTGAAGTTGGAATCCTCGACATGAGATTGCTGAGCAGGGCATCGGTAAGGTAAGTGGAATAGACATCGGAATAGGCCCTTCGCCCGCCTGCTACAAGGGTCAGTTTCTTCCCCACCGGGATTTCAGCTGTCAGGCTCCCGCTGATCATGTTAAGGTTGCCGTTGATTACCGGTTTATACTGGTTCCCCGACTTGCCCGTGATGTCTACGATCCCCGATACCCGTTCGCCGTAACGGGAATCAAAACCTCCCCTGTAAACCTGTATGTCTTTGATTATCTGTGGATTCAATGCGGAAAACTCTCCGAAAAAGTGATCCAGGTTGTAAAGGGTATAACCGTCAAACATCACAAGATTCTGATCGGAGGAACTACCCCGTATGTTCAGGTCGGCTGAATTTTCGGATGACGCAATGCCCGGAAGGAGCTGCAGAGAACGGAAAATATCGGTTTCCCCGAAACTGGGGAGATCCGTAAAACGAGCAGGATTGAAAACGAGCTGCCCGGCCTGGCGGGTGAAACTGGCCATATCAGACCATCCTCCGGTCACTTTAACTGTCTCAATGGTGTGCACATTCCGGGTCAGTGCAATCTGAATGGCCTCCTTGTCCGAAACGCTCACCTGCTTCTCTGTTGTCTGGTAACCCAGGTAACTGACCTTTAGGAGGATAGCTGAAGTATCTCTGACAGAAAAGGAAAAAGTCCCTTCAACTGAAGAAAGAAGATACCGGTTCTCCTTGACAACCTGGACATTGGGGTAGGGGAGCCTTTCCCCGGATTCTTTATCCACCACCATTCCTGTCAGGGTAAAAACCTGTCTTTCCCGGGAGACATCCTCCTTCTTCCTGACAATCAGGTAGGTGCCATATTCAAGCCGGAATCTGAAACCTGTTCCTTCCAAAATGGCGGAAAGAATGGATTCGGGTGATTTCCCGCTGTAATTGCCGGAAATGAATACCTTTTCCAGCTCGCCTGCATCAAATGCCAGCTTAATGCCGGTTTGCCTGGCAGCTTCCGAAAGTGCATCAGATGCCGGAGTTTGGTTAAAACGGAATGAATATTCCTGTGCGGAAATTTTTCCGGAGAGGGACCAAAAAAAGAAAAGAAGAGAAAGGCACAGACCAGTTTTATTGATCTGTTTCAGAAGTAATAACCACCTTTTTCCCTTTAATGACCTCATACTTAAGTTCCATCGGAATGCACACGATATCCAACGTTTCCCTCAGGTTTTTATTGGAGAAACTACCCGTAAAAATCCTGTTTTCCAAACCATGTGTTTCGATACGCACGTCAAATTGCCTTTCGATCTCGTCAAAAATATAAAGTAATGGGGTATCTTCAAAATTAAACGTTCCGTTCTTCCAGGAAATACTGTTGCCTGTAACTACCTGATTATCTTTAACCAATTGATTATCTTTCAGTACTACTTCTTCTCCGGGGGTGATAATTTGATTTTGTCCGTGACTGCTCACTTCCACTTTACCGCTAAGACAGGTTACCCGGAACCGTTCATCCCGGCTACATATGTTCAGCTCTGTACCCAATATCCTGATTATTCCGTTGGAGGTCCGAATGGTAAATCCGCTTCCTTTTTTCACTTTCAGGAAAGCCTCTCCATCCAGCCGTATGCTTCTGTTTTTTTCAAAGCTTCTTTCATAATAGGTCAGTTTGGATCCTGCGTTTAACATTACTTCAGATTGATCGGGCAGGATCAGGGATTTTTGTTCGGCAAAGGCTGTTCTTACTTTTGAGGGAGATAAAACAATAACCCCGCCGGTAATCAGCAGAAAAACAGGAAGAAGCACAGCTGCCCAAAGCCGGAAGGACATGGTGACCCTTCTCCCCTGTGGGTTCCGGTGGATATTTCCCATCAGGCGCTCCAGGCTTTTTTCCTCCGGAATACTCCCGGGAACCTGATATCCTTCCGACCAGGTCAGGATTTTTTCCCGGAGTTCCATTTCCCTGAAATTTCTCTCATCCATTGTTTTTCTGTTTATGTAGAGTTTTCCCATAGCCTTCCGCATTATAGTTTGTGATGCAATGTTTCTGTCAGATAATCCAGCGCCTTTTTCATCCTCTTTTCTACCGCCTTTACTGTCAGACCGATGTTCTCCGCAATTTCCTGGTAGGTCATCCCATCAATGCGGTTCATCAGAAATACCACCCGGTTCTTTTCATCCAGGTCAGCGATCGCTTTCTGAAGCCTTGCATCAAACTCTTTCAGTTCTGCCTCAAATTCCGGAGAATGGGAATGGGGTGGTTGTACATAGCTGTTGGCAAACTGCAGCACAACATGCCGGTGTTCCAGGCGGTTTTTGCTCAGGTTGCCGGCAATGGTATACAACAGCGATTTGGCGGTTGCCAGCCTGATTTCCCCTCTTTTCTCCCAGAATTTCAGGAAAACATCCTGCATGATATCCTCTGCAAGGTCCATATCCCCCGTTTTGTAAAAGACAAAGTTTTTTACAGACTGATGAAATGTCCTGAATAGGGCAATAAATTCAGACTCACTGATTCCTTGTTTCATCCGGAATAATTTCAGAATACAGTTTTCAATTTTTAAGTCAAATATAATACAGCCGGGAATCAGAATCCCCTACTATGATTTTAATTTAAAAACTGACATTTGTCCGGAAAATTGAGGTAGTTAACCCCTAATTTTGACCTTGTAAATATCAAATTGTCATGAAACAGCTTAATCCGGCAGTAGCCTTCCATCCCAATCCGCTGGTGGACTATTTTGGGAAACCCTCCTCTGAATTTACACGGGAGGACATCATCGAATACATTGAAAAGCTTGGAATCCGGATGTTGAATTTCCGCTATGTAGGGGAGGATGGCCGGTTGAAAATGCTGAATTTCGTGATTAACAGCAAGAAGCACCTGGAAGATTTGCTCTCCTGCGGGGAAAGGGTCGACGGATCCAGTCTTTTTAGCTATGTGGAGGCCGGATCGAGCGATTTGTACGTGATTCCGCGCTTCAGGACGGCATTTATGAATCCCTTCACGGAAGAACCCACCCTCGAATTGCTGTGTTCCTTTTACAACATCGACGGCGAACCGCTGGCCAGCGCGCCGGAACATATCCTGCGGAAGGCTGCGCAAAGTTTCAGGCAAAATACAGGGATGAACCTGAAGGCACTTGGCGAACTGGAGTATTATGTGATCAGCGACAAAGATCCTCTGTTCCCCGGGATTGACCAGAAGGGGTACCATGCGCCGGCGCCTTTTGCGAAATGGGAGGATTTGCGGGTAGAAGCTCTCCGGCTGATTGCCGAATGCGGGGGATCGGTAAAATATGCGCACAGCGAAGTAGGTTGCTTCTCTACTGAAGATCAGGCTTTTGAACAGCATGAGATCGAATTTCTGCCGGTGGATATTGAAGATGCTGCCGATCAGTTGTCGGTGGCCAAATGGATTCTACGGATGTTGGCCTACCGCTATGGCGTCACCATCAGCTTTGCCCCGAAGATTACAGTCGGAAAAGCTGGCAGCGGGTTGCACATCCATATGTTGCTGGAGAAAGACGGCAGAAATGTGATGATAGACGAAGAAAAGGGAAGCATCAGTAACATAGCGAAACAAATGATCGCAGGACTGCTTGACCTGGCTGCTCCGCTCACGGCCTTCGGGAATACCATTCCTGTTTCCTACCTGCGGCTGGTGCCACACCAGGAGGCCCCTACCAACATCTGCTGGGGCGACCGCAACCGGTCGGTGCTGGTGCGCGTGCCTTTGGGGTGGATCGCCCACACCAGCATGATCAGGGATGCCAACCCAGCCCAGGTTGCACCCATTCCTTATGTGGAGGGAAAGCAGACCGTGGAACTTCGCTCTCCGGATGGTTCCGCAGATATTTACCTCCTCCTGGCCGGAATTGCGGTCGCAGCGGAACATGGCATTTCCATGGAGAACGGACTTCACCTGGCGGAAGAGAAATACATCAATGTCAACATATTCAAACCAGAATACCGGGAAAAACTGGCGTCCCTGCAAAAGCTGCCTGCCTCCTGCTCGGAATCGGCAGATGCACTCGAAGAAAAAAGGAGTCTGTTTGAACAAAACGGTGTCTTCCCTGCCGGAACCGTCGACGATATCATCCGCAGACTGAAAGCCTGGCAGGATTTCGGCATGAGCGAGCGATTGGAGGGTAAAAACGACGAAATCAGGGCGCTGGTGGAGCAGTTTATCCATTGCCGGTAACATTGCCAATGACAGATTATATT
>DAIDJX010000109.1 GCA_027451165.1 Prolixibacteraceae bacterium
ATCAGAACTTTATCTCCGGTGTACAGCCAGAATTTTTGGTCAAAATGGTACACCTGGTAATTGAATCTTTTACCATATTCAGGCAAAAAGACAGAATCTTTTAAATTCCCTTTAAAATCGAGTGTGTAAATGCCAATTACTTTTTCTTCCGGCAGACTGCGGTTAAACTGGAAAACCACTATTTTTTCCTCAGGATCTGAAATTACAAACAGATTAATGTTGTTGTTGTTACCGGAAGTAAATGGAACAGGCGGGAAAAACATGGTAAGATCCGGGTTAAAGGCCATCAGGTAAGGACGATTATCAATAATTTCATTACTTGCTGAATCAGCGAGGTTATAGCCCGCAGTACTTCCGGAGAGTATTTCCAGTTTCTTATCATCGTTCAAATCCTGGAAAGTCATATAAAAGGGATTAATCCCCACATCCCTGGTTGTTCTGGTTTTACCCGTCTCCGGGTCCATACTTACGATCATACGGGGAAATCTGGAATATCCGGAAGTAACGGAAATTACAATCTCAGTCCGGCCATCCTCGTCAAGATCGGTCGCGCCCAACCTGTTGATAGAGACATTGGTGCTACCGTTATTAAAAACCCCCACTTTTGCGATAAAACGTGAATAGATCGTACCGGGCAGATTGTTTTTTAACTCTGTCCAGTTAATAAACAAACTATCATTGCCCAGCGTAAATCCATATATCTCGAGAATCCCGTTTTTGTTTGCATCCCCGAAAAGCAGATGGGAGCAGGTAGCAGTGTATTTATGCGGAAAACTTACCCTGTTCAGAACAGCCCCGTTGTCATCAAAATATTGAAAGGTAAGCTGCCCGGGATCATTTCTGTACACATAGACTTTTTGTTTAATCCCGTTCCCGTTCAGGTCTCTGAAGTGGATACGGTAATTCACATTTTGTGGAGGCGACTCCTGCAATACAAGATTTACTTTATACTTGTCAAAAAGTTCCGGAATGGTTAAAATTATGGGAAGCGCAATGATCAGCCCAAGTATCCAACCTGAGTTCATCAGCTTCTTCAATAAATTCTTTCCAGACACTTTCATTTATAACTTATTATCCAATTTTTGATACCGATTACCGATCACCGGTCAAAGGTCACCCATCTTAGCAGAGTAGTCCAACTATCCGTTCCAGCCACACCTGATCCGTTTCATCAAATGAGCCTATATCTTTACTGTCTATGTCAAATACTCCGGTAATGTTCCCTCCCTTGTCTTTCAGGGGAACAACGATCTCCGACCTGGAGCGGGAATCACAGGCAATATGCCCGGGAAAGGCATGAACATCCGCAACGATGATCGATTCTCCCCTCAGGATGCAGGCCCAGCACACTCCCCTGCCCTTCTCCAGCACCTGACATGCCGCAGGCCCCTTGTATGTTCTAACGATCAGTTCTCCTTCATTCAACAAATAGAACCCGGTCCAGAAGAAATAATCCATTTTATGGTGCAGAACAGCAGCAATGGTTGACAACCGGGAATTAAAATCCCCCGGCTTTTTCAACAGTTCATTCAACTGCTGATAAATACGCCCATACCTGCCTTCTTTCTTCGTTTGTTCCATGATCACTATTTTATGCGAAATTGGAAAAATATCCGGAGAATATGGTTGAACCTTTCCTTTATTTATTTGTATCTTGTGAAAAAAAAAGGAAATATGGCTGAATCACCTGTTACACTGATCCGGCGTCTTGGATTTCATTGGGAAACAACCGATCCGTTTTTATTCTGTGCCCATCACAAAGATGATTTTCCGGCAGGAAACAATCGTTTAGGTCCCGTAACTTCCCTGTCCGGACGAAACATGGGGAATGATTTCACCCTGAAGGACGGATTCCGGATGTATCATGGTCAAACAGTGCCTGGTTTCCCTTCCCATCCTCACCGTGGATTTGAAACAGTGACCATCGTGCTGAAAGGTTTTGTGGACCATTCAGACTCTCATGGCGCCTCCGGAAGATATGGCAATGGGGATGTTCAGTGGATGACCGCTGGCAGCGGTTTGCAACATGCCGAGATGTTCCCCCTGCTGAACAAAGAAGATCGAAATCCGGCTGAATTGTTCCAGGTATGGCTCAACCTGCCTGCGTCCCGGAAATTTTCAGCTCCCTTTTATAAAATGCTCTGGGCAGAGGAAATACCAGTGATCAATGAAAAAGATACATCTGGTAAAGATGTCATTATCAGGATCATTTCCGGGCAATATCGTGAAATTTCTGCCCTGGAACCTGCTCCGGATTCATGGGCAGCAGATGCTGAAAATGAAGTGGCTATCTGGCTGGTAACTTTGGAAGCAGGGGCTGAGTGGACACTTCCTGCAGCCAGGGGAAAGGTAAGCCGTATGCTTTATCATTATGAAGGTTCCGGATTAACAGTAGCCGGATATTCCATCCCGGAATATCACTGCTGCAAGCTGACTTCCACCCCACACCTGACCATCAGAAACGGGAATACAGAAGGTCGTTTCCTGCTTTTACAAGGTAAACCCATTGAAGAACCTGTGGTTCAATATGGTCCGTTTGTCATGAACTCAGAAGAGGAAATCCGGAATGCATTCCGGGATTACAGGGCCACTCAATTTGGAGGCTGGCCCTGGGACCGAAGTGATCCGGTACATGGCCCCGAACCCGTCAGGTTTGCCCGATACTCCGACGGAAGCTACAGTGAACCTTCTGTTGAGTGAGAGATAAAAAGACAGGTTAAAGAAGAGATTTTCACGCTACTTCAGATCATCGGCAAAATTCATCACACAAAAATATTTCCATTCCGGATGGATACCCACGGCTACACCGATCATCCGGTAATCTTTATCCAAAAGATTCAGCCGGTGACCCCGGCTTAGCGTACCATCATCAATGACAAGATGAAGAATGATCAGCTTTGGATCTTCCTCTCCATAAAAAATATTTTCCCCTATTGCTTTATTTATTCTGCCGTATTTTCTGATCCTGGCCTGAGCTGATGAACCGTCGGTACCTGTATGACCGGTTCCACCATACCTGGCCTGATCGTTCCGCAGATCCCGCGATGCCAGAGTCAGGTTCAGACTGGGATGCAAAGGTGGAGCCGGTGCTGAAATTTTCAGACAACGGATAGCGTCCTGCAAGGCAACAAGCCCTTCCCTGGTACGTACAGGAGACTGCCCGGGTATGTACAGCATACTCCCCCGGTAACAGCCGGTCAGCGGTTCAAGATATTTCCCCGCGTATCCTGCCGGATCGGAACGAAGTAGATTAATTTCAGACACAATCTCTTGTTCAACAGGTGATAAAAACAGGGCGCCTCCCTCCGTAACAGGAAAATCCATATAACCAGTTGCTCCTTCAGCAATAGGAATACCCACTACCGACCTTAAGAAAATCAAATAATTCAGGAAGAGATAGCTTATTTTCATTTATCATTCAAAAGTGACCGCTATACCTGTATGGCATTGCAAGAGAACTTATCCAGGTTCATAAACGGAATGAAGCAGCATATATTTGTTTCCGGAGAAGTAAATTATTTATCTTTACCAGCAGATTGTATAATCTGTACACTCATGTCCAAAACTATAACCAAAAAAGGAACAGCTGCTAAAGAAGCGGCACACCCTTTGAATATCAGCGCCGTTATCTTGTTGATAGCTTATGGATATATCACGGTATTAACTCCAAATTTGTATACCCTTGATTCCAATGGCCCAAAGTTCCTGAGCCTTTCTTTATTAAATATTATCACTTTTGCTTTCCTGTTCACCAGAAAAGAAGTGAAATCCACTCCAGTCATCTTTTCTTCGTTTTTTTCAAACGGAATAGGCTTGGCTTACACTTTCCTGATGATTTTTTCCCTGCTTTCCTTTCTGAACGCTTTCAACAAGCCCGAAGCCCTGCTTCATTTTGCCAAGCTATTTACCACATTTTCTGCCACATACCTTGTTACTGTACTATTTCTGCTCGAAAAAAGAAGTATACTGTACCTTTCTGTAGCCATGACCTTACTGCTTGCCTTTGATTCTGTCACGGTATATTCGGAAATCGGAAAGTATATTGACGGGAAAATAAAAGATATAGGAGAAATTAAAACGATTTATTCCAACAAAAACATCCTGTCTGCCTCCCTTTTTGTAAAGTTGGCCTTTTCGCTTTGGCTTTTTATCACAGGACATAAATGGATGAAATATCTTGGGGGAATTACTTCTTTCCTGGCCATGATCGCTGTCTTTTTCCTGAGTACAAGGGCATTCTACCTGGGATTAATCCTTTTGTCCCTCATACTGATTTTATTCTTTGCCTGGAGATACCTCCTCGACAGGAAAATGTCCGGATTAAAAACCCTGGGGCTGTACTTGGTCATGCTCCTGCTCTCCTTCCTGATTTTTTCTTTTGTTCAGGTAAACCTTTACCCGAAAAAAAAGAACCAGCAATCGCTCAGTGTTGCTGCCAGACTCTCAACGATCACGGAAAAATCAGGGGGTGGCCGCTATGATGGATGGGTCCGTTCCTGGCATGTCTTCCAGGAACACCCCTTGCTGGGTGTGGGGGTTGGAAACTGGAAAATCGCCACATTGAAAGAAGAGAACCTGAAAAAAGGGGATTTTACTTATCAATACAAAGCGCACAATGATTTTATTGAAACAGCCGCTGAAGCCGGAATTTTTGCCGTGATTTGCCTGGCTTTGATTTTTGTCCTTACCGCGTGGAAATTCCTGCAGCTCCTGATGAAAAATGCTCCTCCGGCAACCCTCGACATCTTTCTTTTGCCCACAATTGGCTTGCTTGGCTATTTTATGGATGCTTCGTTCAATTTCCCCCAAGACCGGCCTGAAATACAGGCTTTGTTTGCGCTGTTTACAGGAATGGCTATTGCTGTTACCACCCGGACACAGGGCATGCCGGGAAAAATTTCCCCCGAAGAAAAACAGGAGGAAAGGCTGTCCCTGACTGTACCTTTCATTCGGAACTTCCTGAAATCCCTGTACGAAGACCATAACAGCAGTGAAAAAAGAGCCATGTTTGTTCACCGGGGGATTACCTGGCTGTTCCTGATTTTACTGCTCGGGTCATCCTACCTGATGTACCTCAATTTCAGATCTCTGAGATTGCAGCGGATTATCAAACAAGAAATCAACAAAGGGGTGCTTACCTCACCAGCCGATCTGTTTCTGAAAGAATTCCCCGGTATCCCCAACCTTAATGTAGTTGGAGAACCGATAGCAGCACAAAAAGCGCGTTACCTTATCCATGAAAAAAGATACGATGAGGCTATCAGCCTTTTGAAAAACGACCACTCCAGTCCGTATGATACCCGGCCCGAATACTTCCTGGCAATGGCCTATTATGAAAAAGGAATGACCGACAGCGCCATTTACTATAGTCAAAAGGTATACGAAATGAAGCCAAGGCATTTCAAAAACATCAGCGTTCTCGCCAACGCCATGCTTGGAACAGGGAAACAAAAAGAAGCCGAGGCTATTCTGGATAAATACATGGTGCAGAGCCGGAAGGAAAAAGATGCCTGTCTGTATGCCTCGTCTTTCTACGACAAAACGGGTAGCCTTGACAAGGCTGTAAAAATTATGGATTCTGCAGTAGTGTGGTTCCCGAAGGATACAACCATCGCACGACAGAAAAGCTTTATTCAGCGCAGACTGGTACTTTCAACCAGTAAACCTGTCCTTGATGCAGCAGTAGGGGCATACTTCAGCCAAAAATACGCAGAAGCAATCCCATTATTGAGTCAGTTACTGGTCAAATACCCCAGCTTTCCGGATGCCAGAGAATACAGGGCATTCAGTTATTTTTTCCTGAAAGATTATACCAGGAGCATTGAAGATATAAATGCGCTGTTGGCGCAGGGCATCAAACGGCCTAACCTGTTCAATCTTCTGGGAGTGAATTATTACAATCTTGGGAAAAAAGAGGAAGCCTGCACTCATTTTAAAACTGCCCGGGATCTGGGCGACAAAGATGGAAATGAAAACTACATCCGGTTTTGTCAGACAGTAAAATAAGAGAGAGAGAGTTCTACCTGTATGCTTCTTCCCGCTTCGTTTTGGCCACTTCAAAAAACATTTCCGCCACCTCTCCCACTACATACCGGAAATAACGCTCACCCTTCTCCCGGGTAGCTTTCTTTGGATTTCCAACGCCCGTATCCCGGGTCACTTTACTCCATTCCCTTTCAGTCCATCCCCATTTCTGCTGAAGTGCCCTGATGCTGATCTTTTTTGACGCGCCGTCGCCAGCTTCTTCCAACGGCAATACCCATTCCGGATAAAGATAGAGCATCAGGCTGGTTTCCATCTCACCGGCATGGTCATCAGGTTCTTCAAAGATCTTCTCCTTTAGCGGGATCTGGTAAAAATTGGCCTGAAACAGCCACATCCCCGGAAATTTAAGGCCCAATTCCCGGAGCATTTGCCGGAAATCATTACCACCATGACTGTTCAGGATAATCAATTTGTTGATTTGATGACGGCGCAGGCTTTCAATAACATCTTCCAGAATTTTCATTTGGGTGGAAGGGTTCAGGTTAATATCCAACCGGATGTCATGTTGCCCGGTATTAACGCCAAAAGGAATAACCGGCAGAACAATGACATTCGCCCCTTTTTCACGGGCCTGCCGGGCAGCCGCTTCAGCTATTGCTTCTGCTTCCAGGATGTCGGTTCCATAAGGGAGATGATAATTATGCGCTTCGGTGGCTCCCCAGGGAAGGACAGCCACTTCAAAATCTTCATTTTTGACCATTTTCCAGTGATTTCTGGCCAATACCGGTGATGTTTCCATGCTTTTGCTTTTATGGTGGTAAAAGTATAGAAATTTCTTATTTTTGGGAATCGAACCAAAAATCTGGTATTAATTCAATCAGAACAACAAAAAGCCATAACCATGAATGACAGAAGAACTTTTATAAAAAATGCAGCGCTTGTGACAGCTGGTTTAACTGCCTTCCCCACTATTCTGAAGGCAGGTGGAGTATCTGCCAACGATAAAATTACCGTTGGACTCATCGGATGCAAGGGGCAGGGATGGAGCAACCTGAAGGCCTTTCTTGGACAACCGGGGGTGGTTTGTGCGGCGCTTTGTGATGTTGACCAGAACGTCCTAAGCCAGAGAGCTGCGGATGTGGAAAAACTGGCAGGCTATAAACCCAGGTTATACGGAGATTTCCGAAAACTGCTGGAACAAAAGGATATCGACGCAGTTATAGTGGCTACCCCTGATCACTGGCACTGCCTGCCCATGGTGTATGCCTGTGAAGCCGGGAAAGATGTCTATTGTGAAAAACCGCTGGGCAATACCATTCAGGAATGCAACATCATGGTAAAAGCCACCCAGCGTTACAACCGGGTAGTTCAGGTCGGTCAGTGGCAACGGAGCGATCCGCACTGGAAATCGGCCGTGGAATATGTACACAGCGGAAATCTGGGCCGTGTAAGGTCCGTCAGGGCCTGGTCTTATGTGGGCTGGAAAGGCTCCATTCCGGTGGTACCGGATGAACCGGTTCCTGCAGGTGTAGATTACGATTTCTGGCTTGGTCCGGCGCCCAAACGCCCGTTCAACATCAACCGCTTCCATTTCACCTTTCGCTGGTACTGGGATTACGCGGGGGGTCTGATGACCGACTGGGGAGTACACCTGCTCGATTATGCTCTCTTTGGCATGAACCAGTATGTGCCCAAATCAGTTATGGCGACCGGTGGAAAATATGCCTATCCGGAGGATGCCATGGAAACACCAGACACCCTGATGACCATGTACGATTTCGGGGATTTCGGCTTGCTGTGGGATCATACCATTGGTATTTATGGTGCCAATTATGGCCGTGGACATGGTGTGGCCTTCATCGGTGAGTGGGCTACCCTGGTTGTGGACCGCTCGGGTTGGGAGGTTATTCCTGAAAAGACCAGTGTAAGTGCGAAAAAAGATTTCCAGGCAATGCCCATGCAAAAATCCACCGGTAAAGGATTGGAACTCCATGTGAAAAACTTCCTGGATTGTATGAAAAACAGGGAAAAACCTGCCTGCGATATCGAAACCGGAGCACACATTGCCAGGATTGCCCACCTTGGGAATATCTCCTACCGGCTGGGCCGAAAAGTTTTCTGGGACCACGACAATCAACAGTTTATCAACGACAAAAAAGCCAATTTCCTGGTGAATGCCCATTACCGGAAACCCTGGGAATTGCCAAAAGTTTAAGTTACGAAAAACATATTCTCATCTCTCCGTTCGAGGAATTACAGGATATATTTCACCGGACAGGGAATTTCCCTGATCGGAACCTGGATGCAGAACATTGCCCTGAGCTGGCTGGTTTACCGGCTTACAGGGTCTGTTTTTCTGCTTGGTCTGGTTGGTTTTACCAGTCAGATACCGACCTTTATCCTGTCCCCTTTCTCCGGGGTGCTTACTGACCGTTACAGCAAGCTCAGGATTATGATCCTGGCACAGTCTGGTTTTATGATCCTGGCCCTGATCATGACGATTCTGGTATTATTCAACTGGATCGCTGTCTGGCACATTGTATTCCTGAGTGTGCTGTCTGGAATTTTCTTTGCCCTTGACGCCCCTGCCCGGCAATCGTTGGTCATCGAATTAATTGACGATCCACGGGATCTGGGCAATGCCATTGCCCTTAATTCAGCCATTTTCAACGGGGCCAGGCTGGTGGGTCCTGCTGTTGCAGGGCTGATCATTGCAGCCACCGGGGAAGGAATTTGTTTCCTGATCAACACCCTCAGTTTCGTAGCCGTCATAGCCGCCCTGCTGGCCATAAAAATTCCACCCAAAAGACCTGTTGCACGGGGGGAATCTTTCCGCGATACTTTTATGGTGGGTTACCGCTACACTTTCAAGACCTACACGATCAGAACCCTCATCCTGCTTCTCACCGTACTCAGCCTTTTCGGAATTTCCTATACCGTACTCCTGCCTGCTTATGCCGATAAAATTCTACACGGCGGCTCCGACATCCTGGGCTACCTGATGTCGTCGATGGGGGCAGGAGCCTTGCTGGCAGCCCTCTTCATGGCTTCCAGAAAATCACCGGCAGGATTGGAGAATCTGCTTTCTTTCAGCGTGCTGCTGTTGGGGATTACCCTTACCATCGCCTCGTTTTCAAGGGTTTTCGTCCTCTCGTCGCTTCTCTTTTTCATTGCAGGAATGGCCATGATCCTTTCATTGGCTTCCGTGAATACCATCCTCCAGACCATTACCGAGGAAGACAAGCGTGGCCGTGTAATGAGTTTTTATTCGATGGCCCTGATGGGTATCAGTCCGATCGGAAGCCTGCTGGCAGGTTCCATTGCCAGCAAAGCCGGAATTGGGGAAGCATTGCTCATCTCCGGAATACTGACGGTAGCCGCAGGTATCTGGTTTTTATCGGGCAAGTCAACATTCAGAAAATCTCTCAACATTCCATATTCCGTCACCCCTGTCAATGCTCAACTGCCTGAAGAGCTTTGAAGAAGATTCAAAAACCTGCCTGTTGGAAAATCTGTCAGTTTTCAGGCGGCAAAAGCAGAAATTTCATGCTATAAACGCTTGTGTTCATTACAAAATCATAGCTTTGAAGCGGATATTACAATTCTGATATGTTTGATTCTCTTTTCCGGAAAAAATCTATTTCCCGGATTCTCGAAACAGGTGATCCGGCTGGTGAAGGTTCCAACCTGAGAAGGAACCTGAATGTCCGCGATTTAACCGCTTTAGGCATTGCAGCCATTGTAGGGGCCGGTATATTCGGGACCATTGGGACCGCGGCTTCACACGGAGGGCCTGCAGTTTCCTTCCTTTTTATTTTTATTGCCGTGGCCTGCGGATTTTCCGCTCTTTGCTATGCAGAATTTGCCTCCCGCATACCCATCAGCGGAAGCGCATACACTTATGCTTATGCCAGTTTCGGTGAGCTGATCGCCTGGATCATCGGTTGGACATTGATCATGGAATATGCTGTTGGCAACATTGCAGTTGCCATTTCCTGGTCAGATTATTTCACCGGCATGATGAATGGCTTCGGACTACAGATTCCTCCTTTCCTCACCACCGACTATCTGACAGCCTCCCGTGGTTTTCAGGAGGCAAGCCGGCAATTGTCGGGTGGTGCCGAACTCTCCGGACTCACCCATTCCCTGCAGGAATCATACCATGCCTGGCTGTCAGCCCCTCATCCTGGGGGAATCCGGTTGATTGCCGACATCCCCGCCTTTTCTATCGTGGTACTGATAACCGCCC
>DAIDJX010000110.1 GCA_027451165.1 Prolixibacteraceae bacterium
GACCACTGTCCAGCCATCGCCCAGATGCCGAATGGCAGCTTTTCCCGCATTGATCATGGGCTCGATGGTAAAAATCATTCCCGGTTTCATTAGGGGGCCACTGTTTTTATTGGCGGAATGATCGACCTGAGGTTCTTCATGAAATTGAATTCCAACACCATGCCCGCAAAACTGGTAAACCACGCTGAAACCCATCGAACGGATATACCGGTTGATGACAAATCCGATGTTCCCGAAATAGTTGCCCGGCTTTACCTGCTGGATACCCAGTTTCAGGCTGTGCCGGGCTGCATCAACCAGTTTGGTTGCCAGCGGACTGATTTCACCTACCTGGTACATCCGGCTGGTGTCGCCGAAATAGCCATTCAGGATGGTGGTCACATCGATATTGATGATATCTCCTTCCCTCAAAATGGTTTTTTCAGAAGGAATCCCATGACAGACAATTTCGTTGGGTGAGATACAGGAGGATGCAGGAAAACCGTTGTACCCTTTTGTGGCTGGAATTGCTTTGTTTTCCTGGATAAATTCTTCGATTTTCCGGTCCAGGAATGCTGTGGAAACGCCTGGCCGAACAAACTCCTCAATAAAATCCAGGGTTTGAGCAGCCAGGATGCTACTCTTCCTGATTCCTTCTATCTGTTGTGGTGTTTTTATGATAATGCTGGCCATTTACCGGAAAATTTTGTGCAAAAATGTAGAAATGAATCAGTATTTCAAAACGGAACAATACTTTTGCCGGAAAGTTTAATTCGACTATGCATTATAAACACCATCTCCGGGCCTTGTCGTTTCATGTTGACCGTACCGGAGAAGTATCCACTCCCAATCTTTTCTGGTATATGCAGGAAATTGCCTGGGAACATGCCCATCACCTTGGATTTGGTTTTGAGCACCTGCGGGAAGACCAACTATTCTGGGTGCTGTCCAGGTTCTATGTAAAAGTAGACCGTCGTCCCCGGTGGACCGAAAAGTTTGACCTGGAAACCTGGTCGAGAGGTACCGATGGCTTTTACGGGTACCGTGATTTCCGCTTTATTGACGAAACGGGGAAGGAGATCATTACGGCCACCAGTTCCTGGCTGGTGCTTGACCTGTCCACCAAAAGGATTCAGCGCCTGGGTAAAGACGGAAATTTTGCCCCCTATCAACCCAGTATCCTGGGTAAAGATGCCGGGAAGACAGAATCTCCCCAGACCAGTGAGGAACTTTCATATTCACCGGTGCTTTACGGAGAAATAGATATTAATCAGCATTTTAACACCGGAAAGTATCTCGACAGGATCAACAATTCCTATTCTTTTGATTTTCATCAACAGCATATTTTGAGAGAAATGGAGGTAAATTTCCTGAAGGAAGGGTTGCCCCATGACCTGCTTGCCGTAAAAAAGCAGGAACTTACCCCCTTGGACCATCTCTGCAGTATCGTCAGGAAGGGGGATAGCAATGATCTGATCCGTGCCAGAATAAATTGGGAAGAAAAACCGAAATAGCCAATGTATGCAAAAATACACTGAAATAGTTTCACAGAGTTTCACAGAGTAAGGCACAGGGTTACACGGTGCTTTCAGACCGTATAACCCTGTGATTCCGCCTTTTGGCGGACAGTGAGACCCTGTGTAACTAAGTGGTTAGGTTTGTAAAAATTTGATTCATATTTGCTTAACAGGAAGTCCCTTAACTTTTTCATTCAAGTAAACCAATAATTTGATTTACTTTTTCTTCCAATGCGAGCCCTCCATCCAGCCAATGGATAATTGTACCTTCTTTTTCCATTTTACGGAACCAGGTCATCTGCCGCTTGGCAAACTGGTGAATGGCGATGTTCAGTTTTTCGACCATCTCCCCATATTTCATTGCGCCGGTCAGGTGCAGCGTGATGTATTTGTATTCCAATCCGTAGTACAGCAGGTCTTCCGGAGGAATGCCTGAACACAGTAGTTTCCTTACTTCTTCAACCATCCCTTCATCCAGGCGCTGGTGTAAACGTTGTGTGATGCGTTCCCTTCTGGTTTCCCGGTCAAACTGGATTCCGACGATCAGCGGCCTGATGACAGGGTGATCGGTGATCGGTAACCGGTTGCCGGTTCCCTCTATTCCTTCGCTTCGTGCACTTAAGTCTCTCAGGTCATTTTCATTCTCCGGATTCTGCTCCGAACAGTAGTCGGCAATCTCAATGGCGCGGATGGCCCGCTTTTCATTGACAATGTCGGTGATGTTGTGGAGTTTGGGATTATAGCTCTTCAGAATCACGGTGAGTTCCTCAAGTGTTTTTCCGGCCAGTTCAGACCGAAGTTGCTCATTTATGGGTACCTGAACCAACTTGTAATTGTTCAGTACCGCTTCGATGTAAAGACCACTTCCACCGCATAGTACCGGGAATTTACCGCGTTGCTGCAAGTCGTACCAAACTTTCAGGAAATCACGCTGGTATTCAAAGAGATTGTACTGGTAACCAGCATCGGCCAGGTCGGTGAGGTGGACCGGAATCCTGATCCCGTTGACCAGATAATCATTCAGATCCTTCCCCGTTCCGATGTCCATCCCCCGGTACACCTGTCTGGAATCGGCCGAAATCACCTCGCCGTCAAGCCGGTAGGCCAGATGGGCAGCAAGGGAGGTTTTCCCGGTAGCAGTCGGGCCCAGAATCGTTAACAAGTTGTTTCGATAATTGGATGACAATTGAGCTAATTAGTTGAATTACTTTATTTTATTATAAATACGAACAAATTCATCGAAGTCCATTTCCAAATCTTCCCTGACAATTTTTCTGAGCAATCCTTTTGGCAAATCTTCATTTCCATGAACAGGAATTGTGGTAATTCTACCATCTGCGTGCTTTAGCCTGAAATGGGATCCATTGATCCGGGTAATTGTAAATTCCAGATTTTGCAGTATCCTGACCATTTCTTTTCCAGATAAAACGGGGAGTTGGGGCATGATGATGCGTAGGTTAAGGAATAGTTTCATTTACAGGAATCTGAACTTCCCTGAATCCAATAAATCGATTTTTTACATTGTATTTTTCACCTTCTTCTTCCACACAAATGGCTACAACTTCTTTTAAATTTGTCATAGCTTCATCTATTGTTTTGCCATAAGAATGACATCCCTTGTAAACCGGACAACTTACAATATAAACTTCATCTTCATCCTGTTCTACCAAAACAGGAAGATGCATTACATTATTATCACGTTTATTCATTTACTGCTTTTAACCTTTTCCAAAAAGGTTTCGTAAAGTTAAGAAAAATTTCGTCATTTAAGGGTCGTTTTCTCGTTATTTAAGTAATGTAAAATTTTACTGAGCTGAAATGTGATTGACTTCAAAAAGAAACTATGATTCTGGAAACCTGTGTTGAAACTTATGAGGAAGCCCTGGAGGCGTGGCGACGGGGAGCCGACCGGATCGAACTTTGTTCCCGGCTCGATCTGGACGGACTTACGCCCTCTCCTGAACTGATACGTAAGGTGTGTGGGGAACTGAACATCCCCATAAATGTGATGATCCGCCCACGAGCCGGCCATTTTGTTTGTTCTCCTGAAGAACTGGATCTAATGAAATCAGAGATTTCTATGGCCAAATCCATAGGGGCTTCCGGCATTGTGCTTGGGCTGCTCACGCCGGAAAACCAGGTGGATGCAGACAGCACTAAGCTGCTGGCCGCTGCTGCCTTTCCCCTGCCGGTAACTTTCCACAAAGCCATCGATCTGCTCAGCGATCCGGTGATTGGCCTAAGACAATTGAAGAACATTCCCGGAATCGCCCGCATTTTGACTTCAGGAGGAAAACCAACTGCCAGGGAAGGTGCTGAAAAAATCAGAGAAATGATCAAAGAAGCAGGGGATCAACTCATCATTTTGGTTGCGGGGAAAGTGACAAAAGAGAATGTGTTGGAAATCAAAATGTTAACAGGGGCAGAAGAATTTCATGGGCGGAAAATAGTCGGTTCCCTTACCTGAACTGATTGAATTGAAATTCAAATCCATCGAGTGGGGTTTTAGCCGGGGCCATTACAACCCGGTGGTTTTTATCCAGTAAAAATGCGGAAGGGTAGGCACGTACCTTATATTGTCCGGCAAAGGAGTTTTCAGGCTTGTCGAGGAGAATTATTTCCGGAATCTGGTTGTCGGCAACAAATTTACTGATATCGGTCTTTACAGCCGGTGATACCACAACGACGATCTGCAGGTTCTGGCCTGTCTTGTCCACCATGGTTTTCAGGTATTTCACCTGTTCCTGGCAAATGGGAACGTCGAGATCGGCAAAGAGAAGATATAAATAAGGCTTTGTTTGTGAAGCGGTACACCAGGCCGGTCCAGCCAGGGTTGGCAGACAGATATCAGGCGCCTGACTTCCTTTTTCCAGGAAAGTAAGCTTTGAGATTATTTCGCGGGTTATACTGCTGATTTTAGCATCGTTATGCAGCAAGAAAGCATCCGAACGCAACATCCCCAGGATGGCAGTTTTAGAGAATTCTCCGGAATAATAAGCATCATGAAACATTTTCAGCAGCAAAAGTTCCGTAAGCGGGGAGGTCGTTGAAGTAAATCCCATCGCCCATTTTTTGAGTTCAATGCTGTTTTTATTTCTGATCCATTCCTTGATTTTTGCCCCCGTCATTGTTTTACTTTCATTGCTCAATGTGTTGACAAACAAGCCGTTTAACAATCCGGCGAAGGCTGGCATTTTCCATTGGTCGGCATTGCTTTTTTTCAGGGTGCTGATGATTTTTTCACGGCCTGCCCTCGTCATTTCCGCTTCAATGGTTTTAAACCGTAGTTCCCGGTGGGCAAGAAAAACCGGATGTGAATACCCGCTGCATTCCATATCCACTCTCTTCTGAATGGTATCCAGGTAGTTTTTTTGCCTCCTGTAAACCAACTGGGTGATGTACTGGTCGTTCAACTGATAAAACAGCTGGTCAAAATTGGCAATCTGGTTGTTCAGTATTGATTTGTCACCGCCATTCACCTGCAGCCACACTTCCAGGGGTTCGAAATAGGGATTTTTACTCTCCTCAAAACTCTTGTTCCTGAGTTTGGGAAACGTCAAACGAAGGTTCTTCTCCGGGGTCAGTATCAGCTCTCCCCTGTACACTCCCATGTCACAAAAACAGTAAACCGGAGATTTAATGTCAACCTCCGCTGAAAAGTTGCCCTTCCCGTCTGGTTCAAGCTTGAAAAGGGGTAACACATTTCCTGAGACAGGATCAGTCCTGGTCAGAAATTCCAGTTTCTTACCGGCATAATCCGGAGCTGTTCCGGAAATGGTAATGGCATATGCTGCTGATATAGAAATGATTAAAGCCAGGGTTAATACTGACTTTCGCCATCTTCTCAGCGCAAATAAAATGATTAAAAGAAGTGTCATGCAATTATTAACTGCACAGGCTTGATTTTATTGTACATGTCAAAGTGAAGATGATGCATATAATATGTAGAAAGTTTCACAGGGTTTCACAACTTGTCCCGATCCATCGGGAGGGTTCAGCACAGAGTTTCACAGTTTTTTAAAATTCCCATAATGTCATAAGCAAAAAGTTACAAAAGTGATAAATCAGTGCAACCCTGTGTCATACTCTGTGCAACCCTGTGAAACTTCTTTTATTCTTCTTCCGGAGTGAATTCGTTCATTTTCAGCCTTCTGGGTAAAAAACGGCTGGCATCCCCGCCATGCATGATGATATCCCGGACAATGGTGGAATTCACCGGGGTATGTTCCGGAATGGTCAGCAAAAAGACAGTTTCAATTTCAGGATACATCTGTTTGTTGACCTGGGCAATAGCTCTTTCGAATTCAAAATCGGCCGAGGTTCTCAGCCCCCTCAGGATGTATTTTGCCCCTACTTTTTTACAGAAATCGACCGTCAATCCCTCGAAGCTTTCCACCCCAATATTGTCGTCTTCATCAAAAATCTCGTTAATCCACTTCAACCTTTTTTCCAGTGGGAAATAGGGTTTTTTATTGGTGTTATAGCCGACCATAATAATGATCTGATCGAACATTTTCATGGCCCGTCTGACCACTGATTCATGGCCGATGGTAAATGGATCGAAAGATCCGGGGAAAATGGCAATTCTTTCCATTTCTGTTCACTTAGTATTTTCCGGATTCAAAGTTAACATCTTATTGAATTATAACCAGTCAAAAAATAAGTTCACAACTTTTCCTATTTTTACACCTTCAATTTTTCCTGAATGAACGCTAAGTTATCGGTGATCATCCCTGTGTACAATGAGGAGAAAACCATTGAATCCATTCTGAGCAGGGTAAGCGTGGTGAAACTGAACCACAATCTGGATAAAGAAATTGTGGTGGTAAATGATTGCTCTACTGACCGGAGTGCTGATGTGGTGGAGTATTATATTGCCCATCATCCCGAAGTGGAGATCCGGTTTTACCACCAGCCCCAGAACATGGGCAAGGGGGCTGCCCTGCAACGGGGTATTGCGGAAGCGACCGGCGATTTCCTGATCATCCAGGACGCCGACCTGGAATATGATCCCAGGGAATACAACCTTTTGCTTCGTCCTGTTCTGGAAGGTAATGCCGATGTCGTTTACGGTTCCCGTTTCGCAGGGGGGAATCCACACCGGATTCTGTTTTTCTGGCATTCCATCGGCAACAAATTCCTCACATTCGTCTCCAATATGTTTTCAAACCTAAATCTGACAGACATGGAGACCTGTTATAAACTTTTCCGGACGGAAATTATTCAGGGGATTGATTTAAAGGAAAACCGGTTCGGATTTGAACCGGAAGTAACGGCGAAAATTGCCCGGATCCCGGGTATCCGGATATATGAGGTTGGAATTTCCTATTATGGACGCACCTATGAAGAAGGGAAAAAAATAAACTGGAAGGATGGGTTTATGGCCCTGTGGTGCATAATAAAGTATAACCTGGCTGACCGGTTAATCCAAAAATAATGTTTAAAAAAGAACATTCTTTGGTTCTGGCCCTGCTTGCCCTGTTCCTGGTGTTCTTCACGGGGCTGATTCTGGTGGGCAACGGAGCATACGGGGGAGCTGACAATATTGCCCATTTCCGGATTGCCCGTTACGCTTTTGAGTATCCCCGCCTGTTTTTTGACCATTGGGGGAAGCCTGTTTTTACCCTTCTGATGGCGATTCCTGCCCAGGTGGGATTTAAAGCTACCCAGTGGTTGAATCTCCTGTTAGGTTTGTTTACTATCTTTCTGACCACTGATATCCTGAAAAGGTGTGAGATCAGGTTTAATCCTGTTTACCTGTTTTTCATCGCTTTTGCGCCGGTCTATTTTCTGCTGATGCAGAGCTGTCTGACCGAAATCCTGCTCAGTTTTTTCCTTGTACTGGCCATCTGGTTGTTTATCCATGAAAAATTCCAATGGGCTGCCATTACCCTTTCTTTTTTGCCTTTTGTCAGGACGGAAAGCATAGTGGTGATCCCGTTCTTTTTGGCAGGCTTTCTCTGGAAAAAGAAATTCCTTTCCATCCCTTTACTGCTTACAGGCGCCTTATTTTATAGCCTCACCGGTTATTTTGTTTACCATGATTTTCTCTGGATAATCCATCAGATGCCTTATGATACGGGGGGAAGTGTCTATGGTCATGGCGGACTATTCGATTTTGTCGTCCGCTATAAGGAGATTTTTGGTTTGCCTTTCGCCATTTTTCTGATACTGGGAATCATCATCTGGGTGTTGAACATCCTCCGGAAACCTGATCTGAACAGTAACAATTTCTGGTTGTTTGTGCTGGCGATGGGAAGCTGGATGACTTACTTCGCTGCCCATTCCTGGGTTTGGTGGAAGGGTACAGGAGGATCGCTGGGTTTGATCCGTGTCATGGCCGGTATTATTCCCCTGGCTGCTATGGCAACGCTTCCGGGGATCAACTGGCTTACTGAAAAAATTAAGAACCCTCTGGCTGGTTACCTGCTGATGGCTGCGGTGATCATCTGGCAGCTTACCGTTCCCTTCCGGCTGCATCCGGTGCCCTTCAACTGGGAACAACCTCAGCAGCTGATGATGAAAGCTGCTGATCAGGTAAAGGTCATGGATAAGAAGAAAATTTACTATTTCGATCCCTTCCTGATCCATTTTCTGGGGATGGATCCCTATGACCAGAAACTCAGCAATTGGGGCATTGGAGATAAGAAAACCCCTTCCACCTCTATGGAATTGAATGACATCCTGGTATGGGATGCTCATTTTGGTCCCAATGAAGCAGGTATTCCCTTAGACCGCTTAATGGCAGACCCATATCTGCAGTTGGAAAAATCTGTTCTTCCAGTGGAAAGTTTCAAGGTTTTGGGCGGTTACGACTATGGGATTTACATTTTCCGGAAGACAGACCATAAGACAGATATGGTTCCCATGGATTTGGTACAGCGGGAAATGAAATTTAGCAACGCGGACCCGGCACTGACAACCTCGGAATTTCAGGGCAATCATTGCCTTGTCATGGACGAAAAAAAGGAATTCAGCCCGCCCATTACCATTTCAGGAAAGGAACTGACGGCTGCCACTTCGGTGGAAGTTACTGCGAGTGTGCGCTTTCATGCGGAGGATGCACTTGCCCAGGATGCAGCTTTGCTGATTTTCAGCGTGGAACAGGGGAATAAAACGTTGAGTTACAACAAGGCCGACCTGGTGGATGCCAGGGTCGTGGACGGATGGCAGGAAATTACCCTTTCCGTGAGGATTTCTACCGGCTTTCCGGAGGGTTACCAAATGAACCTGTACGTCTGGAATAAGGAAAAGAAAAAATTGCTGGTTGAAGGTTACAGACTTACCATAAAATCGCTTTGAAGATGAGCAAGAAGTTTTCACTGATCATTGTTTTACTGGTATCTGTTTATGTAGTTCTGTTTACCTTCCGCATTGCTCCCTGGAAACAAAAAAAGATCATAGACCAGGATGTGACCTACTATTACGGCTATTTACCCGCCACTTTTATTTACCATGACTGGAGTTTCCGTTTCCCGGACAAACCGGGTTTTACCGGTCACGTCTGGAGCCTGGGCTTGCCGGAAGGCGGCAGAATCCAGAAAATGACCATGGGAGTCGCCATGTTATACATGCCGTTTTTTGGATTGGCGCATTTGTATACCTGGATCACCGGAGGGGTCATGAACGGGTATTCGCCTGCATACCACCAGGCTTTGGTCTGGGCGGGTGTTTTCTACCTGTTTCTCGGGCTTTTAATTCTCCGGAAAATACTTAACAGCTATTTCCCGGAAGGAGTCTCCTCCTTAGTGCTGATTACCCTCGCCCTGGCCACGAATTTATTTAATTATGCTTCCTGGGATGGCGCCATGTCGCACGTCTACAGCTTCTTTCTTTTTGCCCTTGCACTCCGGGTTTTTCTGCTTTGGATGGATAAACCAGCTACAGGGAACAGTTTTCTGCTGGGATTGTCTGCAGGGCTGATATTGCTCATCCGGCCATCAAACGTGGTTTTTCTCGTGTTTCTGGTGGTCTTGTGGCTTTTCCGTAAAGAAAGCTCCCGTGAAAAAGGGAAATTCCTGATTCAATTGAAATTCAAATGGTTATTGCTGATCCTCGGGGTTATCCTGGTCTGGTTGCCACAGCTGGTTTACTGGAAAATAAATTCAGGGCATTGGCTGATATATTCTTATCTCGGGGAACCTTTCTTTTTTGATCGTCCCAATATCATCAATGGTCTTTTTTCTTACCGGAAGGGATGGCTCGTGTATACGCCTGTCATGATTTTTTCACTTACAGGAATGTTTATGATGGATGGCCGGCTTTCCCGATGGATAGTTCCTGTGATTATTGCCTTCCTCCTGAACCTTTATATTGTTTTCAGCTGGTGGTGCTGGTGGTATGGAGGAAGCTTCAGTGCCAGGGCGCTGGTAGAATTTTATGTGGTTCTGGCAATTCCTTTGGGCGCCTTTTACCGCTGGATTTTCAGAAGGAATTTCATCCTGAAGGGATTAACCATTATTCTGCTTGGCTTCTTTACCTGGCTGAATTTATACCAGTCAAAACAATACCGCTCTTCTTTGCTCCACTGGGACAGCATGTCAAAAGAAGCTTATTGGGGCATCTGGGGGAGACAATCGTGGCCGGAGCACTATGAGGATATGCTCATTCCCACCGATGCTGAGAAAGCCAGAAGGGGAGAGCGGGAATATCCCTGAAAAACAAACCCGGAGCACCGGAATAAATGGAATTTTTGCCGATGGAAAACAGCAAACTGG
>DAIDJX010000111.1 GCA_027451165.1 Prolixibacteraceae bacterium
TTTTCGCTATGAAATGCCATTCCGAAAGGTCATTGCTCCACCAATATCCCCATTGGTTGGTGCTGAAAAGGTAATAATCCCCTTTGTAGCGGACAATTACAGGGTCGGCAGTGGCCCGGTGCCTGCCTGCTTCACTGAAGTTGGGAATCGGGGTAAAACCATAATCCAGATTGACAGGGTTACAATAGGTCTTGTTTTTCCGGGCTTGCCCGGTGGATGTGTAAAACAGGACCAATCCGGTCACAAGAAAAATCAGGAATGCAACTTTATTCATTTTGTTCAATGTGAAAAATCTGAATACCAACCTGAAAAATAATAAAGAATTCACGAAAATTCACATCAAAAAATTACATTTGAAACTGAACTTTATCCGAATTTGACAACAGCTGTGTAAACCAACTGAAAATGAGCTTATGAGCAGAAAATTTCCGCATACCTATGTGATTATTTTTATTCTGATTTTGCTCGCTGCCATGACCACCCTGGTGGTTCCTGCAGGGCAATATGAAAGAGAGTTGATTGATTCCGGAGGTAGCAAACGGGAACTGATCAAACCTGGTTCCTATACGCAGACAGAGGCCCAGCCACAAACCTGGCAGGTGTTTTCAGCCTTCTACAAAGGTTTTGTGCGCTCTCCGGGCATCATTGTTTTTATTCTGATTTTGGGCGGCGTCTTTTGGATTTTGAATGAAAGCAAAGCAATTGATTCCGGTGTTACCTGGTTTTTACGGAAAAGCACCAAACTTGAAAAATATGCGCTTTTCAGGCAAGTGGGCATCCACAACATCATCATCACGTTGGTGATGCTGATGTTCAGTTTCTTCGGGGCCATTTTCGGTATGAGCGAGGAAACCATTGCTTTTGTGATCATTTTCGTTCCGCTGGCCGTTTCGATGGGTTATGATTCCATTGTGGGGATTTGCATGTGCTTCATCGGGGCCGGGATTGGCTTTGCCGGTTGCCTGCTCAATCCTTTTACCCTCGGTATTGCCCAGGAGATTTCCGGAATTCCGCTCTTCTCCGGAATTGAATACCGTCTGGTAATCTGGATGGTGATCAACATAGTGGGTATCGGATACGTCCTTTTTTATGCTTCCAGAATCCGGAAACACCCGGCCTTATCTCCTGTTTATCAGGAGGATGATTACTGGCGGAACCAACACAGCAAGGCTGGCGAAGAAATGGAACAAGCAGCCGTAAAGAGAACCCGGTTGACTTTCTTGCTGGTCTTTGCCGTAACACTTGTATATGCCGTGCTGATACCAGTTTCTTCCATCCAGTCGGGCAACCTTTCCCTTCGCTTGCCTTTATTGCCTGTTTTGAGTATCCTTTTTGCCATCTTCGGATGGGTTACCGTCCGGAAATCAATCCAGTTTTTTGTTTTGAATCTCCTGTTTTTCACCATTTTGTACCTGATGGTAGGCGTAATGAGTTTTGGCTGGGGATTGAAGGAGCTCGCCGCCCTGTTTTTTGCGCTGGGACTTGCAGCCGGCTTTTCGATGGGGAAATCACCCAACGACATTACCAGGCTTTTCATTGCCGGGGCAAAAGATATACTTTCGGCAGCGCTGGTGGTTGGTCTTGCCGGTGGTATTATTGTAATCCTGGAAGACGGGAGAGTCATAGATACCTTTCTTCATGCAGTAGCTACTTCTATGCAGGGACTGGGTAAGGTCGGCGCTCTTTCGGTAATGTACAGCTTTCAGTCGGCGCTCAACATGGTAATTACCTCCGGAACAGCCAAGGCTGCCCTGATCATGCCCATCCTGCGCGATATTTCTGAAATGATCGGGCTGTCCAAACAGGCGACCGTTACAGCTTTCCACATAGGGGATGGTTTTACCAACCTGATCACCCCCACTTCAGGGGTACTGATTGGCGTTCTGGAAATGGCCAGGATACCTTTTCACAAATGGTTCAAATGGGCCTGGAAATTGATCCTGTTGCTGACCATCATTGGTTTCCTGCTGCTGATCCCGACGGTTACGATGAAGCTTCCAGGGTTTTAACCGTTGCTTCCCACAAGGAATCCCTGACAGGATTTGTGTCATTGTTCTTTTGAGACGGTGAATCCCAGTCTGGCCAAACCATTTTGTACATCCTGGTTTTTCATGAAAAGATTCCACAACATGCCCGTCCGGTGATTTTCAATCATCACAGGGATCGGGCCCTGGTCAATGGCCAGGTATCTCGGTGTGAACCACTTATGCGTCTGGCTGTATGCATCAAAAGGACCATATTCACCAATCAGGGAATCAGCCTCTGTGTAAAGGTAACGGAGGAAAGTCATGGATTGTTCCGGCGTGTAAGGGAAGGATGACAGCGCTGCTGTTGGGGAGATTACGCCAAGATCTTCTTCCCCCGGATGATGACCCGCATAGCCATTTATAGAATAGCTGGAGGTAAGCCCCCACTGTTTCTCACCATACCCTTCATATTTCTTTGGATTTTCCAGGGCATAGCGGTAATGGATCATCGCATGGTTCACATTGAGCTGCCAGTAATCGGCATATTGGTCTTTTAGCCCCTTTGGATTTAATCCGAGGTAGGAATAATGTGCCCAGAAAAGTGGACCGGTCGGATCATTATTGTGTTCGTAAAAATTCAGAATAGTCCTCAGTCCCATGTAAACGGTATCTTTAGCTATGGCTCCTTTCAGTGCCCAGCCATCATGGTAAACCTCAGGACGGATGGGGTGGGTGGGGGAGGAGGCAGCCAGGACGTACATGATCAGGCATTCATTGTAACCGCCCACCGGGAAGTTCATCTCCCAGGCATAATTGGGCGACCAGTGCCAGTACAATACATTTTCTCCTTTTGTGTACCAGTCCCATTCCACCTCATGCCATAATTTGGTAATATCTGCCACCAGTCGCCGTTCAGTTTCATTTCCTTCCCGGAAGTATTCGGCAACAGTCAGCAAACCCTGAATCATAAAGGCAGTTTCCACCAGGTCGCCACCATCATCTTTCTGGCTGAAAGGCTGAACTTTACCCGTCGGACCAAACAGCCAGTGCGGCCAGGCTCCATGGAACCGGTCGGCAGCCGCAAGGTAAGCTACTATCTTTTGAAACCGGGACAAATCCTCCTCCCTGGTGATGAATCCCCGCTCTATACCTGACAAAATGGCCATGACCCCAAAACCGGATCCACCAAGGGTGATTACATCCTGGTCGTTCTGAGGGTATATGCCATCCAGATGAATCCTTTCCCGTGCCATTCCGGAGCTAGGTTCTGCGGCATCCCAGAAATAGCGGAAAGTCTGGCGCTGTACAAGGGTCAAAAGTGAGTCGTCGGAGATAAGGTGTTCTGAATCAGCGCTTTGTTTGCCTTTTGGGGTGCAGGAAAGCAGAAACAACACCATTCCTGCAAATACTGCGCTCTGCAACAAACGGTTTCTTTTCATTATACTTTTCATTCTGAAAAATTGATTGTATCGTTAATGAGAGATGATCAATTGTTTGCAATATGTTCGGGTGTTACTGGCAAGGTGTAAGAAATAAATTCCTTCCGGAAGTTCCCTGCAGCTGATTATTTCCACACTATTTTGAAGACCGTCAAGGTGCCGGTTCAATAAAATGGAGCCGAAAGCATTGTACAGGGTCAGGTTGACTTCTCCTTTCCAATCCGCAAGATTGATTTGGAATTTGTCGTTGGCGGGATTTGGCCAAACCAGAACCTTTCCGGCATCCTCAAGGTAATTGGAAGTGGAAAGGGTGTCTCTGGTGAATCCCAGTTTTTGGAGACCGGCCTGAACATCCGGGTCTTTCATGACATTTTTCCATAACAGGCCGGTGCGGAAGTTTTCAATCATAACGGCTACAGGCCCCTGGTCAATAGCAAGATACGCTTTCTTCACCCAACCCAGTTGGTCATTGAAGGCATCGTAAGGGCCAAATCTGCCAAACAACTCTTTCCCCCGTTCGCGGTAGAAATACTTCAAAGCTTTCAGGGCTTCGTCCGGAGCATAGGGCATACTGGCCAGTGCAGCAGTCGGACTGATGGTGCCGTTATCATTGGTCATGGGCTGGTGTGCTGTATATCCATAAGGATCATCACTGGCAGTCAGACCCCAGCATTTGTCGCTGTAGCCTGAAAATCCCCCCGGATTAGCCACACTGTAAGCATGGTGAATTTTCACTGTATTGACATGTTCTTTCCAATAATCGCCCCAGCGGTCTTTCAATCCGCGCGGGTCAATTCCGAGGTGGGAATAGTGGATCCAGAAAAGCGGACCTCCCCAGTCGGGAGAAAGATTGATCTCATTATTGTAGTAAGTACGTTTTCTGACCATACTTCCATTTCCTGTCCAACCCTGGGTGTATACACTTTCCGGAACAGGATGGGTGGGAGAAGAGGCTGCCATAAGGTAGGTGACCAGGCATTCGTTCCAGCCTTTCACTTTCATGTTCATTTTAAAACCCACATTGGGCGACCAGTGCCAATAGAGCACCTGTTGTCCTCCCTGCCGGTACCAGTCCCAATCAATGCCTTTCCAGAGCTGGTCTGCTTTTTCCCTTATCTGCAGGGATTTGCTGTCGGTTCCGGAAAAGTAGTTTTTCAGGGCAATTAATGCCTGGGCTACATAGGAAGTTTCCACCAGATCCCCGCCATCGTCATCTGTCGAAAAAGGCTGCACCTGTCCCGTAGTGGCATTGTACCAGTGCGCCCATGCGCCATGGTGGCGCTGGCAATTCTCCAGGAAGGTGAGGATAGAGATCACCCGGTCTTTAATCTCTTCCCGTGGCTTGTATTGCCTTTCGTGGGCGGCAATAAGGGCCATCAGTCCCATACCCGTTCCCCCTGACGCAACTGTAGTTGGGCTGCCATTGCTCCTTTCCGGGGCCATTCCCGTCGGTTGGTGCGCTCCATCCCAGAAATAGCGGAAAGTATAGTATTCAACCATATCCAGCAATTCATCATTACTGAAGTCTCTGATCGTGGCATTGGTCTCCCGCCATTCAGATTCTTTTCCACCAGTCACCGTTACAACCCTGTATTTCACCGTATTGTTCCTGCCGGCAGGGGGTATAAAATCGAGATAGTAATTATCGGTGGTTTCTCCCCGGAATTCAAACGACTGACCATTGTTGAAGGAAGCATATAGGCGGCAGGGAAGGTTTCCCGCAGGTGGTATCCAGCTGAGTTCCGCATGACTGTCATAGCCGGAAGCAGTTAATCCGTTTACCGGTGGTACAACATCAAGGCTCCTGAAGGCAGTGATCTCGTCGAGCAACAGGGTCCGGGATGTATTGTTGGTTTCCGACTGGTTGAAGATGACCGCTTTTGCAGCTGTAAAATTCAGCTCACTGTTGCCTGTATCCGTCATGATAACCTTCAGCGGGAAAGTGATGCGGGTCCATTTCCCCGGCTGCAGACCTGTATTATAGTCTGATAATTTATACAGCTTCGAAGAGATTTCAGCGCTGCCACCAGTTTTAAGGGTAACCATTCCGATCAGGGGAAGTGCGGTTGCAGGCACTTCCGCAGTAGAGAAAGCATAAAAAGCAAGGGTATCCAAAAGCGAAACATCCGTAGTGCTCCAGCTTGTTCTGAAAATCCGGACTTTCCAGTTCCCGCCGGGAGCTGAAGAATAGTTGAATTTCAGGGAGCTGTTTCCTTTCCAGGCGGTGGTGGAGCAAGGTACCTTGTCACTGTATTGTGGTAAACCTGGTGGCGAGGTAATTTCAAAATAGCTGTTCCCGAGATTGGCCACATCTACCAGGCCCTGGTCATAATAGGAAGTGTTGGTTCCTTCAGAAAAGAACCATGTTTCCTGGGCGAATATCACAACAGGAAGGAAAAGGAACAAAAACAGAATCGGTTTCGTTTTCATGGATCGTGAAAAGGGAACATCAGGCGTGAAACGCCTGATGTTCATAATGTTAATTATTTTTCTGCATCCATGATGGCCTTTACTTCAGCCTGAGTGAGCGCCTTATTGAAAATGTGCAGCTCATCCATCAGACTCAGATCTGATAAATGGTTCCATCCGGAAAACCTTGGAACTCCCGACATAATGGAGAGTATATCACAATCCTTCCAGCTGAGATTGGCAAATGCACCCTGCTTGACTACTTCACCGTTGATATACACCACTGACTCAGCCGATCCGATGGTAAAGGCAAAATGAACCCAGTTGCCGGTGGTAGGATCAACATCGGCAGCGGTTCCCCCGTCAAACCAGGTATCGGCTGTTCCATTTCCGGCATTGAGTTTAAAGCGTTGTTTTCCTCCGGCATTTTCCCTGAAGAACCTGAACCCGGAGGTGCGGTTGTTGGGAGCGGCCGGAGCTGCTGCGTCCGGAGGTCCGATTACCAATATGCCTGCACGGTCGGGAGTGGCATTGACCTTCATCCAGAAAGCAGCGCTGAACTGGGTGGTTTTGGTCAGGTCAGCGGCCGGGAATGTAAGGTATGATCCTGTGGCACCGGAGTAGGCTTTCCCTTTTTTCCCGGCTGCAAAGGCGGGCGTTCCAACCACCGTGGCCTGCTGGTTGCCAATGATGTCCTTGTAACTGCCTTCAAATGGCATGTAGAAAATTTCACCGGTTTTTGGTACATAAGGTTTGTCGTTCTGCATGATGGTTTGAACATCCTCGTAGGATATTGCCCGGTTGAACAAACGGAGCTCATCATAATGACTTTTGTCGAATTTGTGATTCCAATAGGCAAAATTGGGGGCACCGGAGGCAATTCCCAGGACATCGCATCCTGTCCAGTCCAGTCCTTTGTTGGGAACTTCCACAGGAGCGCCGTTGATATAAATTACAGCAGTGGTGGCGCTGATGGAAATGGCAATGTGCACCCAGCTGGTGCCGGGAGCCGTGATCAGGGCCCCGTCGTTCCAGGTTTCACCCGTTCCATAACCAACATTAAGCTTGATCCGCTGGGAAGTGGTGCTGCCCTCCCTGAAAAGGCGGAATCCTTTGCTGCGGTCCTCTCCGGCCGGACTGGCATTCAGTATACCTGACCTGTCGGGGGAGGCATTTACCTTATACCAGAAGGAAGCGCTGAATTCATTGCTTTTCAACCCGGTCATCGGGAATGTCAGCCAGGAGTCGGTGGCACCGGCATAAGCTTTCAAACCCTTCAGGCTCGCGTCGGTAAAACCGGGTGTACCGGCTTTTGTCGCTTCCTTGAAAGTGATTTTCTCAATGAAATCACCGTTAAAGGGCATGTAGAAAACTTCTCCCGGATAGATCGGAACATACGGAGGTTTTTTGGTGAAGTTCACCGTTTTGGTAGTTGATTTTCCCTGAAGATCTTCGGCTTTGATGGTCAGTACATGATTCCCGGTGGTGACATTCCTGAACCGGAATTCACCGAGCGCCCGCCGGTAATCCTTAAAAGTGGTCATTTTTTGGATTTCAGTTCCATCCATGGAAACAGTAACTGACTTCAGTTCAATGTCATCAGTTGCTGAATACTGAATCCAGACGGAAGCAACCAAAGAGTCGACTTCTATCGCCAAACCCTCAGCAGGAGAGGTGATTTTGATATCAGGGGCTGTCTGATCCGGTCCCGGATCCACAAATGATATGGAATCGATTCCCTGGTAGCAGCCGGTGAGGAAAGCCACAGCGGCCAGCAAGGTCAGGATGTATTTCGTTAGTTTCATATTCCTAATATTTTAAAAGTGTTCAATTTTATTACTTTTTCTGAAGGGCAGGTAACAGGTCTACCTGATTCTGCGGGTATGGAAGATAGGTTTTATCCGCCGTAAACGTTCTGCCATCATAGCTGAGTGCAGTGTAATTCCCAAGGCGAACCATGTCATAGAATCTGGTTCCCCATTCCATAGCCAGTTCTGCGTACTTTTCATCCATAACCTGGGCATTGGTCACGCCGGTGAGATTGTTGAGGCCCGCCCTTGTTCTGACCTGGTTGACGGCTGCATCGGCGGTCAGTGCACTGCTGCTGGCTCCGGAGGTAAGGGCTTCTGCGTGCATCAGCAAAATTTCGGCATAGCGGATGCAGATGAAATTCTTGTTGGAACCATATCCATTTCGTCCGGGAATCAGCTGGTCAGAGGGAAGATAATGCTTTCCGCTGGCAAACAGGGCCCTTGCATAGTCGTTAATTCTGTCGCCGGAGCGGGTGGTATTGGTGATCCAGGCGGGCAGGGTGGCATATTTAGGATCTTTCTTGATTTCGGTAATGCCCCTGTTGGTGAAGAGTACACTGGTTTCGAGGCGGATGGTCTCATTCCGGTCGAGCATGAATTTAATGTATTTCAGGCTGGGTTCATAAAATCCCCATCCGCTTCCAGCACCGGTAACCTTCGGGGTCCATCCCTGCGGTCCGAAAAAGTCGTTCAGGTAGTTTATCGCGTCTCCGGAGCCTTTCCCAAAATCGGAATACTGGAGTTCCAGAAGGTTCTCCCTGTTGAGTTTTCCGGGAATTTTGAAGAGATTGTAATAATCCGCAGACAGGGCAAACTTCCCTGAACTGATGATCTGGGAGGTGGCCTCAGCAACTGCCGCATAATTTTTCAGCGCCAGGTTGGCACGTGCTTTTATGGCCAGTGCGGTAAATTTGGTAATGCCTCCTTTGACATCGCTCCGCTCATTGGGATGAACAGCTGGTAAGGCGGGAATCGCCTGATCCATCTGTTCTGAAATATGTTTCATCACATCATCTTTAGAATTGAGCTTGGCTACAAGAAGGGCTGAAGGATCAGAGCTTTCAGGAATAAAAACTTCTCCCCAAATCTGGGCAAGGTAATAAAGATACCAGGCCCGCATGACCTTGATTTCAGCAATGTATTGGTCTCCAAGCGTTTTGCTGGCGCCGGCATCCATATATTTTTGAATCTGGTCCATGGCGGAGTGGGCATTGAAAATGTCCCCGTAATAGTTCTGCCAGACCGAGTTGTACATCCAGTAATCTTTATTGTAATTGTATTTGTCGGTTTCAGCGAAATCCTGCTGGTCACCCAGTCCTCCGGCATTTACATCATCTCCCCTGACGGCAAGAAGAGGGAACACTTCCCATTCACTATTATAAAAATCAGCATACATCCCGAGCAATGGTAAACTCATGTTGTCGGCTATGGTATAGTCTGTTTCTCCGGTAAACGCCCTGTTTTCCGCAGGTTCATCCAGAAGGTCATGACAGGCCGGCAGGAGGAACAATACGGTAATCAGCAGCAGGGCATATTTTGATAAAAACACATGTTTTTTCATATTCATAATTTTTAGATGATTAGAATTTAACATTCAGTCCTACAGTGTATACGGCAGGAATCGGGTAAGTCTGTGAATCGATCCCGCTGGCTACTTCCGGATTAAATCCATTGTATTTGAACAGCGTGAGCGGACGTTCAGCAGTGAGAGAAATCCTGGTATCCGGCACGTTTGCCCCGAAGATTTTTTTACCGGTGATGTTGTAGGCCAACTGAACATTTTGCAGGCGGAAGAAAGCGCCATCTTCCACAAAATAGTCGCTCATTTTCTGGTTCCAACCTTTCCTGAGACCTTCTGAGGAGGGGTATTTATTTGAAGTACCCGGGCCATGCCAGCGGTTGACGGCCAGATCGGCATCAAGGTTTCCGTCGGCTGTCCAGATGATTTCACCTCTCTTCCGGTTCAGTATCTTGTTGCCCATTTGGCCGAGCATGTTAAAGGAAAGATCGAAGTTTTTCCAGCTGAGGCCCAGGTTACCACCATACATAAAGGTAGGGAAATAGGATCCCAGGATTACCCGGTCATCGTCATTAATTACCCCGTATCCGTTTTCCCCCTGCTTTTGCTGATCCTTATATTTGAAATCACCGGGAACTGCGCTGTCAGGTGCGGAAGGATCGGCATCAATCTCTGCCTGATCCTGATACACTCCAAGCACCTCATATCCGAAGAAAGCGAGCAAAGGATGTCCCACTATGGAGCGCTGCCGGAATTCTGCAGATCCGCCATCGATATAGGGTTGTCCGTACAGGTCACTCACTTTATTTTTCAGGAAGGAAAAATTAACACCGGCGTTGTACTTAAGCCCAAAAGCCGTTTCATCGTTCCAGTTCAGTGCCATTTCAAATCCGGAATTCCGGATGACACCGACATTTTTCAAAACGCTGCCCCCGGTGCCGGGAATTTTGACATAGATGGCCGCATTTTTTGTATCGCGGATATAATAATCGGCGT